>JABDKL010000016.1 GCA_013002225.1 Winogradskyella sp. | reverse complement strand
GGTCGTAAGCAATAATATCTTCTGCTTCTGTTTTATTGATATTTAGAATGTAAAGCGGAATTTTTAACCCTAATGTATGCATCCCTCTAATAATTGGTTTTAGTTCCTCGTAACTCATTTCCTTATAAAAGTGAATGACTACTTTATCTGCTTCTGCAACGGACGTAAAATCTCTAATGGCTTTACATATACTTCCTGCTAATAAGTCTGTTTCGCTTTGGTCAAAATATTCAAACTTTCTAAATAAGCCATTGTTTTGAAAACTAAAGGCACTTGCAATGTAACGTCTGTTTTCTCCTTGATTGGTAAATGCACCAACACCTATTACTAACTCTTTTTTGTCAGTTACTGCGAGTTTCCAAGGTGCACCACCTAATTTGGCGTGAATTGCCAATGCCATATTCTGTAATGAGAATTGGAAGTTATATTGGTTCTCGATATTGACTACCATTTTCTCATAATCTACAACCTGTGTAACAATACCTTCGTTTAAAAAGAGTTCTTTGATTTGGATATAGATGTCTCGGTCTTCGGGATTTGGTGTGAACTTATCGAAAGGACTTAAATAGAACGCCGCATATTTTATATTATCGTGGTCGAAGGTTAAGCTCTCTAACTTTTCAACTATTTCTGGTATTGGGTTGTTTTCGTTGGTAAACTCAATAAAATGTTCTTTAGACGTTGAAGCCTTAATATTTACATAAGCCTCAATCCCTTTAAAATATTTTTTATCCGCAGTAACACCAGTTTTGAGGTTATTGTAAAAGGTTTTAATTGCTTCTTTATGTGACGTATGGTACACAAAGAAAAACTTAATGTTTTGGTTGTTGGGTCTTTTGTAAGGGTTGAGGTTATTCATTGCCAATTTAGGCACTAAATGGGTTTTCTTGTTACCGTATTGGTCTTTACCAAATTCTAATAATCCTACTTGTGGGTCGATGTGATTGATACGATTGAGTGGTACATCTATAAACGCATCATTCTTAAACGGAAATATGGCTTTAAAATCTTCTGTAAACAGATAATTGGTGGCAAAATTATTAATAAGTGCTACATACTTTTGGTATTTGTTGGCTGGTCTTACTGGTTCTTCAATAGGTATATCTAATGCTCGTGCTAATGGTAAACTAAAAATTGGGAATGCTTGGTCAAACTGAATAGCATTGTAAAATTCTTCTTTTTCCTCTGTGTCGAGGTCCATTTGGTAATTGAACGTTTTTTGACCATATACACAACGCCTTATTAACTCTGAATCCTCTATATCCTTAACCGACGTTGTAAGGACTTTTGAAGTACCATCGTATGATACAATTAACTCTGGTAAGTCTGTGAGTTTTGCAAACTGTATTTTAAATGAGAATTTGTAATACAAATTATAATGTTCTGTATTTCCTTTGAGAGAAGGCATCCACACTTGTACATCACCAACGAAGTTTTTTACTACTATATAGTCTTTAGATTTAAAATAGCTTCTTAATTGATGTTTAAGGAATTGCTTGTAAATTCTTAATTCTCTACCATCTACTAAATTTAGCTTAATGCTTGGTGCATTAGTTATTTCTGTTGCAAATGTTGTAAATATTTGGTCTTTGTTTGATAGGTCTGTGTCTGGAAACACCTCTTTAATCTTCCTTGAAAATTTAGATTTATGGATGGGATGACTGCCTTCCATATCCTCTAAAGTTAAATAAATAGTAGGCGCACTATTAGGCCATTTAAAGTTGAGTATGTTGGTTTTGAGGTGTTCTTGCATTGGTAATGAGGTGTTTTTGGGTTTTACATATTTATTTTTTTAGTTTCAATTTAAAAGATTGCCACGTCGCTGCGCTTCTCGCAATGACAAGTATTATTTATTTTTAGGTTTACTATCTTTTGGTTTTAAATTGTTTGAAGGTCTTTTAATAGTGTTTCCTAAATCAATTTTAACTGTTTTTTGCTTGGATGAGTTGTCTTTGTTTGCCATTCTACTTTTTTTTAGGGTTGTTGTTTAATTGAGATGTAGGACGTGGAATCGATTGTCCTTTTTGACTCTGACTGTTTGTCTTTGGTTGTTGCCTGTTTTGAGGTTTCGACTTTGATGTCGAGTTGCTTTTCTTTGCCATAATGAATGTTTATTGATACGTAAATTATAATTAAAAATAGACCTATTCCTAAAAGGTATATAGACGTTTTATTAAGATTGTCAATTTTCTTATTTCTCTTATGCAAATTAACTTGATAGGTTGAATAATTGATTTTATAGTCTAATATTCCATCAATTTCGTCGATTGAAGCATCTGTTGATTTACTGGATTGATAATGACTGATAAGATTAATAAAAAGTGTTGTTATCAAGAGTGTCCAGCCAATTGCAATGATGATTACGCAAATAGAATTTTCGACAGGTACTATTTTATCGTGAAAAGTCAATGTGAGTCCTAAAGCACCAGATGAAATAAACGTAATGGCTTTTTCAAATAAATCGTCACTTTTTGATTTTT
This sequence comes from Winogradskyella sp., assembly GCA_013002225.1. Taxonomy (GTDB): domain Bacteria; phylum Bacteroidota; class Bacteroidia; order Flavobacteriales; family Flavobacteriaceae; genus Winogradskyella. The sequence goes on along the minus strand of JABDKL010000016.1, from coordinate 2,679 downwards.
GAATATAAAGTGCATTACGATACTCTTCCCAACCTTCAAGCTGTTTGGGTGTGAATTTTACAATTTCCTTTTTATTTTCTTTCATTACTAACTATTTTCTACAATATCTCGTTCTTCCTCTGTTAAGCCATATAAATCGTACACCATAGTATCTATTGTTTTTTCTGTTTGGGTGATTTGGGTTTGTAACTCTTGGGCTTTTTGTTTGTTATCCTCGAAGAGTTCTAACCACTCAAACTCGTCTTTTTTGGTAAGCGGTGTGCCACCTGCTTTTTTAATGGCTTTGTTGAGTTCTTTTATAAAGTCTGCAAAGTCTAACTCGTGCCAGTTTTGTAGTTTACGGGTCAGTATAATATTTAAAGTTTGCTCAACATATTTATTGAACTTTAATAAAGTTTCTGATTCATTTAAAGTCAATTTAATAACTTCATTTACTAAAGAAATCATATCAACATTTTCTGTCTCAATTAACTTTTTTGAGATTGGAAACTTTTTACAATTAGCTATTAAAATTTTTTGAAATAACTCTTTCTCCAAATCCAAATAAGAATATTTATGATAGAAGTTCAAAAGCTTTGAATTTATTAAAGCCAATAATACTTTTACATTAATTGTCTTTGGATTTGGTATAATGGAAAATCCTATTTGAGTAAAGTATAATGGCTCTTCTGTATAGCCAGCGTAAATTCTTGGCGGATTACCAGAAACTATTTGACGTACAATAATTCTTGGTTTTGTAAAAAACCTTTCTTCTCGTGGTGCACCAAGCCAATCACCATAGTGTATATATTCATCAATATTAGATGTAACTAAATATCTTATAATATTAGCACCGGATATTAAAGGCTTATAATTTTCATTCAACTTGGTTTCAGAATGAAAACCTCTACTCTTTATAAGTTCTTGGGAATGCCCCTTATATTTATCATAAGGCGTTATTCCTAATGTAAAGTCAGCAATATCACCTAATTGCTCCGTATCATTTTCGACTTTATTTAAAATGTTTTGTTGTTCTTGTGATACAAAAATGTTGTAATTACAATTTTCTGTATTTTTCCAAGACAATCTATTCACATCATTATATAAGTTATTATCAACAAAAGAGATTGATTCTTTTTTAGGATAAACAATTGTTTTTATAAACTGTTCATTATTGTTTTTTCTCAATTCAAATATTATGGTTTCAACAATTGCATCTTTAAATACACCATCAGGAAGTTTGACAATAGTTGTCATATGGTCAATCAATAGCTTTCTTATTTTAGTATAAGAAGAATTCACCAAGATTGAGTTAGGGTTTATATAAGAAAGAAACCCACCATCTTTAATTAATTCGAATCCTTTTTCAATGAAAATCGAGTATAAATTTATTCTATTTTCAGCAGTCTTGTAGTCCTTAAATAATTGTTTAACTATAACATTATCTAATGCTTTAATATCTACATAAGGCGGATTCCCAATAATTACATCAAAGCCTTGATTTACATCAACAGATTGCTTCGTTGTGCCTCCTCGCAATGACGGATTGAATATCTGTGGAAATTCTTGTTGCCAATTAAAGGCTTTATCTCCTGCTACGGTTTTGCTGTCAATTAATGAGTTACCACATTTAATGTTGTTGCTTAAATCGTTGAGTTTTCGTCGTGGTTGTGCGGTACGTAACCAAAGCGATAGTTTAGCAATTTCAACAGATTCTTCGTTAAGGTCAACCCCATAAATATTATTTTCTAAAATGGTATTTTCTATATCGCTTAATATGAAGCCACCACCCAATACTTTTGCTTTTAGCTCATCAATGTAACGGTGTTCTTTTATTAAAAAATCTAACGCTTGGTTTAAGAATGCTCCAGAGCCACAAGCTGGGTCGCATATAGTGATTTGTAGTAACCACGCTCTGTAATTATCTAAAACCTCTAATAATTGCTTTTTGGTGTTTTGGTGTGTCCCTTTTTTTATCTCGAAATATGCTTCTTCCTTAAAACCTAATTGGTCTTTTTTCTCTTGGCACAATTTACCAACGGTATTTTCTACAATGTATTTGGTAATGTATTTTGGTGTGTAGAACACGCCATCTTTTTTACGCTTGCTCTTTTGCTTATCGAACTCGCCACCTTCAATTTCGGCATTAACGCTTTCTATTTCGTTAAGTGAGTTTTCAAAGATGTGCCCTAAAATATTGACATCTACTTGAGAGCTAAAATCGTATTTAGCGAGTTTATAAGTGTGTTTGCACAGCAAATCATCATCAATCTCCAAACTATCGAGAATGGCATCCGGTTTAAACAATCCGCCATTGTAGGCATATATTTCTGCTCTTGAGGTTGTGCCTTTTCTGCCTTCATCCAAGAAATGAAAGTATTGTTTAAAGAGGTTGTATAATGGGCGTTCGTCACCAAAATCGATGTCGGCTTTCCACTTATCTAATATCTGTATAGTTGAATTTGGTGGTAATAGGTCTCTATCTTCGGCAAAGAAAATGAACAGAAAACGGTCTATGAGTTTCTGTGATTTTTTGAATAGGGATAATTTTACGTTTTTTTCGAGTGCTTTATTCTCATTCGCGTTGTTCTCTTCAAGAGATTGCCGCGCTTCGCTCGCAATGACAGCATCCATTTTAATGCGTTTGGCGTTGCGTTTTACGAGGTCTCTAAAGAGTTCGCGTTTAAATACGGAATAGTC
>JABDKL010000193.1 GCA_013002225.1 Winogradskyella sp. | reverse complement strand
ATATCAATGGCCAGTAAATCGCCAGATAAATCTGTCTCCAAACCATTTTGCACCTTCTTTATTTCTTCAAACGCTTTTAATAAGGCATCGTAATGACGCGAATTTGTAACAATAGTCTCGTTATTTCTAAGCGCACCAGTATTTATAAGCTCTAATAGCGCATCTGTTAACTGCTCTACGCCCTCACCTGTTTTAGCAGAGATCAATTTAATTTCTGGTATGTCTATTGTAATTTCACCAACAACACTTTCTGCGACATTATCAATTTTATTCGCGATGATAAGCAGTGGTTTTTGTGGGTATTTATTTCTGATTTTTTCCAGTTCGATCTTAAATGCAGTACGCTTGGCCTTAAACTGTGTAGCATCAAACAAATAGATCACCACCTGCGATTGCTCAATTTTTTCGAAGGTCTTTTTAATACCAATACTTTCTACAACATCTTTGGTTTCTCTTATGCCAGCAGTATCTATAAACCTAAAACCAATGCCTCCTATAGAAATTTCATCCTCAATGGTATCTCTGGTGGTTCCAGCAATTTCCGACACTATGGCGCGCTCTTCGTTAAGTAGGGCGTTTAACAATGTAGATTTACCTACATTGGGCTCACCTACTATGGCTACAGGAATACCATTTTTAATTACATTACCAACGGCAAAGGAATCGATTAGGCGTTTTAGTACAAAGGTAATACGCTCAATAAGTTGTTTAAACTGGGTTCGGTCTGCAAATTCAACATCCTCTTCAGCAAAATCGAGTTCGAGCTCTATTAAGGAAGCAAAGTTTAAAAGCTCTTCTCTAAGTTTTGCAATTTCTGAAGAAAAGCCACCGCGCATTTGTTGCATGGCCAATTGATGTGATGCTGCGTTATCACTGCTTATAAGATCGGCAACCGCTTCTGCCTGACTTAGGTCTAGTTTACCATTTAAAAATGCACGTAAAGTAAATTCTCCTGCTGTTGCCATACGGCATCCATTACGCAAAAATAATTGCAATATTTCTTGCTGTATGTATGTAGAACCATGGCATGATATTTCAACGACATTCTCACCTGTGTAAGAATTTGGGTCTTTAAATACGGATACTAGAACCTCATCTAAAGTTGTACCATTATCGACAATATGACCGAGATGTATCGTATGTGTCGCTTGGAGAGATAGTTGTTTGTTAGAAACCGATTTAAATTGACGATCTGCAATAGAAATAGCGTCTTTGCCAGATAATCTAACCACCGCAATAGCACCATTTCCTGATGGTGTAGCTAAAGCGATTATGGTATCGTTATGAATTTGAGCGTTCATGATTGACAAAAGTATTAGAATTTTAAGAATGCTTGTCAATTAATTATTTAAATATTTTAAGAAATTATTAAATACGTTGCATTCTGCATTTAGGGGAACTGTTTTTATATTTGCGCTGAAATGCCTGAGCATTTTAAAAATTTAAAAAGAGATCTAATTACACGATTATGAAACAGATATTATTTGCTGGTTTATTAAGCCTTCTATTTTTAACATGCGATAACGATAAAAATCAATATACTATTAACGGAACTGCAAAAGGTTATGAGGATGGTACCAAAGTTATTTTACAAGGTATTAGCGAAAGAGGCGAAGAAGAACTTAAAGACACAGCAATTATTAATGACGAGAAATTTATGATGAAAGGCTCTGTTGCGCATCCTGAAGTTAATTTTTTAAAAGTTGGCAAATCGAGTAATATGCTAACCTTTATGTTAGAGAATAGTGATATTGACATTACAATTAATAAAGAAAATATTATAGCCTCAGAAATAACAGGCTCTGCTACGCAAGACGATATGGACGAATTTCAATCTGGTTTTAAGGCTATTATTGATAAAAGCCGAGAGGTTGTTTTGGATATGAGAAATACGGATCACAGAACAGAAAAAGAAAAAAGAGATTCTTTATCTAAAATCATAAAAAAATATGGTGACGAAATTTTAGCGCTACCGCTCCAATTCGTTCAAAAAAACAATGATTCTTATTTCAGTTTAAATTTAGTTGGTTTGGAAGCTAATAAACCAACATTTGATGTTAAGCGTTTTAAGGCAGCATTTGATAATTTTACGCCAGAACTTAAAGCCTCTCCTAAAGGTATAGAAATCAGTAAAAAACTGGATAGTTTATATACTGAATATAAAAAAGTAGAGCATTTGGATATTGGGAAGATCGCACCAAATTTTGAGGCTACTACGCCAAAGGGAAAAACCATTAGTTTAGATGCTATTAAAGGTAAGGTTACCATTATCGATTTTTGGGCAGCATGGTGTAAACCGTGTCGTATGGAAAACCCTAAAGTTGTAAAATTATATAATGACTATAAGTCTGAAGGATTAGAGATTATAGGTGTTTCATTGGATGGTGCACCTAACCAGGAAAATCCTATGAAAGCATGGATCGACGCCATAGAAGAAGATCAGTTAACATGGCATCAGGTTTCAAATTTAGATTATTTTAGTGGGCCAATCGCTCAATTATACCATATTAATGCGATACCAGCTACATACATCCTGGACGCCAATGGAAGCATTGTGGCAAAAAACCTTAGAGGGGAGCTATTACGTAAAAAAGTAGAGGAGTTATTATATAACTAATTGAGTTTACCGGTTTTATATAAAACAAATAGAATTAAAATTGGAATAGCTAAAATTCCGATATGTAATAAGTCGGTTTGAAATAAACTCGGAAATAAAATTAAAGTAATAACATAGCCACCAACAGCACCTCCAAAATGAGCATCGTGACCTATATTTCCTACTCGATTTTTCATACCATAAATGGAGTATAACAAATAACCAATACCAAAAATATAACCTGGGATTGGTATAGGAATAAAAAACATATAAAGGCTCATACTGGGTTGTAACAATATCGCTGCATATAATATTCCTGTTACTGCACCACTGGCACCAATTGCACTATACCAGTATTCATCTTTATGAAAATAAAGCGATAATAAGTTTCCAAAAATTAAACTGGCCACATAAATTATTATAAAGTTGAGCTGACCAAGCTCAAAAATAACAGCATTGGCAAAAAAGTAAAGCGTAAACATATTAAAAATTAAATGTGTCGTATCAGCGTGCAAAAACCCAGAACTAATCATTCTAATTTGCTCGCCTCGCCTAATACTTCCCACATTAAATTTATATTTTTCAAAAAACAGGCGATCGTTAAAGCCCTTCATTGATATAATTACATTAGCAGCTATAATAGCTATTGTAACAGGATCTAAATTGTACATAAACACTTATCTATTATTTCAAATATAGCATATATTTGTTCTTGCAAATTTAACACACTTCGATGCAATTTATTGCCTACATACTTATATATCCGCTGCTTTGGATAATTTCAATATTACCCTTTAAATTACTCTATGCTTTTTCTGATTTTTTATATCTGTTTATCTATAAAATTTTTGGTTATAGAACAGGCACTGTAAAATCTAATTTACGTCTTGTGTTTCCTGATAAAACTGAAAAAGAAATTTCAGATATTACCAGTAAATTTTATCATCATTTGTGTGATATGATCGTTGAGGCTATAAAATCCTTAACTATTAGTGACGAACAGCTAAAGAAGCGCTACAAATTTAGTAATGTTGAGCTTATTAACGAACTCGAAGAAAAACAGCGTAGCATCATACTAATGTGTGCGCACTAC
>JABDKL010000184.1 GCA_013002225.1 Winogradskyella sp. | reverse complement strand
TTCAAGATTTTCTTTTAGTTAATTAGTGTTAGACTTTATGGCCTGCAATACACTCTCATTAATGTTAACTGGATATTTTTCTCTTAGCGAAGCTATCCATTGGAGTTCAATTTCGTTCTGGTAATCGTTAATTACATTACCCTTGGCTTCTTCAAAAGTTTTAATTCCAGCTTCGAGTATTTCTTTAATTTTTATGACTTGGTACGCTTCGTTATGGAAGTAAATTTTAGAGACACCTTCTTCAATCACCAGATCATTGGGTAACCTCTCGTCCTCGATATTAAATACTCCAGATGTAAATATGACATTTTGTTGATCATTATCATTTAACTCTGAACTAATTGATTCTTGAGAGTGACCCTTTTTTAGAAGCTTCAATACTTTTTTGGCGTCTTTTTCAGAAGCAGTGTTAGCGACGACTCCTTCTATACGTCTTGGCCATTGATACTTAACTATATTAGCCTGATAATACGCTTGTAAACCTACACTATCTTTTGCGGCTTTATTCCAAATTTCTTTTTCCATTAAATCAAATAACAACAAGCCATCTCTGTACTCCTTTAAAATATTTGCAAACTCTTCATTTTCATTTTCAAGGTTTTCTTCTCTATACTTGAGTATTGTTCTTTCAAAAAATGAATTAAACTCCTTATCTATTATTATGTTGAATGCCATTGATTTCCCCATATATGCACCTTGAGCAGCTTGTAAATGTTTTGCAAAATCTGCATGGTCATACTTTTGATCATTTATAGTGAAAATGGTTAAATCGCTTTCTAAATTCTCTGGTGCTCGCCAGGTTCGCTTAAAATAAGTTTCGTTGAGTATATTTTTAAAATAGGGCTTATAATCTTCATTTATAGAAATGTCGTAACGCTTTTTTAACTCTTCAACCATAGCAGAGTTTATCAATTTAGATCGTGCATCACGCTTCACCCTATTTTCTAATTCGGGTCTCATTTCTTCTAAATCTGGTAATGGTTTTTTATCTATAAGTTTTACAATATGCCAACCAAACTTTGTTTTAAAAGGCGCAGTGTAATCGCCATTATTTTGCAATTGAAATGTCTTATTTTCAAACACTTCTGAACTTAGCTGACCACTTTTAAATGGACTTAATTCTCCACCTTTTCTGGCCGAACTCTTATCATCAGAAAACTGTTTTGCTAAGGCGTCAAACGACTCACCTTGCTCTAACTTCTTATAAATCTCATTTATCCTAACTTCTGGATTAACCGTTGAATCCTTTTGTTCTAAAGCTATCATAATATGAGCTGCAGTCGCTGTACCTTTGCTCGCTCGCTTATCATGAATCTTAACTATATGATAGCCGTAGGGTGTTCTAAACGGCATGGAAACTTCACCTACCTGTGTGTTATACGCCATGGACTCAAAATCATAAACCATTTTGAATGCCGAGAAATACCCTAAGTCCTCTGCAAAAATTGATGATCCATTATGTACATCTTGTTTAACTTTGTCGTAGCCTTCGGTTAGTACTCTTTCTCTTAAATCTAAAAGTTGATTATACACTGCAAGTGTATCTTTAGAATTTTCATCTAAGGTTACCAAAATATGAGAAGCCTTGATATCATATTTCATTCGTTCATGAGCTTCTTTTATTAGCGCTTCGGTAACTTTACTCTCTGATAGATAATTTTGTGTTAGTTGTCTTTTATAACTATCAAACTCTCTTTTATATTTGGCTTCTTCATCAAGCTTCAATGCTTTTGCCTCAGCTAATTTTAACTGATATTTTATGAATAAATCTAAATAACCATCAATATCTCGTTGGCTAGCATCCTTCACTAAGTCTAAGTTTTTGTTATACACTCTTAAAAACTCAGAAACCTCAATGGGCTTATCATTAACCGTTAACAGTGTTTCTTCTTCATTTTGCGCATATGAGCTGCAAAAACCAATAATTGATATTAGAAAAACAATATATCTATATCTCATAATTTACTTATCCTTTTAATAGTTTTTTAATTATTAATACGATACTATAT
>JABDKL010000135.1 GCA_013002225.1 Winogradskyella sp. | reverse complement strand
TGGTACCAAATATTTCCAGAACGATTTCGCGACGGTGATCCTACTAACAATCCTACCATAAATGATATAAAAGGTGCGGATCCTAAAGAACTTCCTAAACAATGGCAGGTGCACCCTTGGGGAAGTGATTGGTATAAGCTACAAGATTATGAAAAGGCAAACGGTGAGCCTGAGTTATGGAAGCATCTTTTAAGAAGACGCTATGGAGGAGACTTACAAGGCATTATAGATAAATTGGATTACCTTGAAAATTTAGGGATTACTGCTATTTATTTAAATCCGGTCTTTCAATCGCCTTCATTGCATAAGTATGATGGAGAAAGCTATCATCATATCGATCCAAATTTTGGTCCTGATCCAGAGGGTGACAGAAAATTAATCGCTTTAGAAAACCCCTTAGATCCTTCTACATGGGTTTGGACAAGTGCCGATAAATTAGCCCTTCGATTAATTAAAGAAGCGCACAACAGAGGTATGAAAATAATTTTCGATGGTGTATTTAACCATCTAGGCTACAATAGTTTTGCTTTTCAAGATGTATTAAAAAATCAACAAAATTCGCCTTATAAAGACTGGTTTATAATTAAATCCTGGGATGATAAAGAAAAAGGAACTGAGTTTGACTACGAGGGATGGTTTGGCGTAAAATCACTGCCTGAATTAAAAGAAGATAGTACAGGCATTGTTAAAGGTCCTAAGCAATATATTTTCAATGCTACTAAAAGATGGATGAATCCTCAAGAAAAAGGAATTGAACATGGCATTGATGGATGGAGATTGGATGTTGCTTTTTGTATAGGTCACCCCTTTTGGAAGCAATGGCGAAAGCATGTAAAGTCTATTAATCCAGAAGCCTATATGACTGCCGAAATTGTGGACAGTCCTGATAAAGTTAAGCCTTATATGCAAGGTGATGAATTTGATGGCGAAATGAACTATAATTTTGCTTTTGCATCAGCCGAATTCTTTTTCAATACAGATTCTACTCGTATTACAGCGAGTAAATACTCTAAAAAACTGAAAGAACTTAGGCGTTTGTATCCGCAAGGTATAGCCTACGTTTCACAGAACCTCTTTGGTAGTCATGATGCTAACCGCATTGGTTCCCATATTGTAAATCGCAATCGTGGCATTGGAAATTTTAGGGATTGGGGAACGTATTTTAACGCTTCCATTGCAGCAAACAACCCTAATTACTCGACTCGAAAACCTCAAAAAGAAGATATCGAGTTGCAAAAATTATTTGCCATAATGCAAATGACCTATGTCGGCGCACCAATGATCTATTATGGTGATGAAATTGGCATGTGGGGCGGAAATGACCCAGATAGTAGAAAACCAATGATTTGGAAAGATATAGATTATGAACACGAAATATTTAATGCAGATGGTTCTACACACGATCCCGACAACGTTGAAGTAAATACGTCTTTGTATCAGCATTATAAAAAACTCATTGCAATACGAAAAATGCATCCTGCATTACAATTAGGCACCTTTAGAACATTGTATACAGATGATGAGAAGGGTATTTTTGTTTTTGAACGAAACTATAAAAACGAAACTATAATAGTGGTGATTAATAATGGTGATAATGAATATAACATCGATATTCCTAAACTGAGAAAAAAATGTACTAAAGACTTATTAAGGGATAATGTTTTTGATGACGAAAAAATAATAGTACCTAAAAAATGGGGTCTGATATTAAAAGAATGTATCTAAAAGACAGGAAGAGCAGCCCACAGCAATAGACATATTTAATTGCTAACAGTCAATTACTTACCAAATATATCTAGGATTTTTTATTGGTTTATTTATTTGCTAAATTAGATGCTGAAACACGCAACGCACGAGCGAAGCGAACCATGCGCAATCACGTTGGCAATGATCAACCTTTAATTAAAAACACTAAACTCATGAGAACTTTTAACAAGTCTATTAGAGTGATTATCTCTTTAACACTTCTAATTAGTTTTTCTTACTCTTTTTTATTAATGCAATCTTGTAATAGTGATAAAAAGAAAACACAAGATGAAACTGTTACCGTAGAAAAAGAAAATGTTATAGAAATTATAACCGAGAACATGGATTTTCAAATGCCAGATACCATTTCTTCAGGATGGAATACCTTTCGTTACAAAAATCTATCTCCACAAACCCACTTTTTCCTGGTAGACAAATACCCAACAGGAAAGACTTCCAAAGATGCCGAAAACCTTGTAGCTCCGGTTTTTGACAATGGTATGAAACTAATAATGGAAGGAAAAACGGAAGAAGGCTTTGCCGAATTTTCAAAACTACCAGAGTGGTTTAGTGACGTCGTATTTGTTGGAGGATCAGGACTGCTTTCACCAAATGAGGTATGTGAAACAACGATAAATTTGAAGCCTGGAAATTACATTATAGAATGTTATGTTAAGATGAGTAATGGTATGTTTCACACCTCCATGGGAATGACAAAAGATTTGGTCGTTTCAGATACCGATTCTGGAAACGAGGCTTTAGAGGCCGATATTGCTATGACTATTTCTAGTACTGAAGGCATTGTTTTAAATGATTCTATTAGTTCTGGAAAACATGTGTTTTCAGTGTATTTTAAAGATCAGATCGCACACGAACACTTTGTTGGACATGATGTAAACCTTGTTAAACTTGATGATAATGCAGATCTAGAGGAATTGCAAACTTGGATGAACTGGGCAGATCCTAAGGGCTTAATAGAACCAGCACCAAAATTTGTGACTTTTTTGGGCGGTGTAAATGATATGCCTGCAGGGAATATTGGCTATTTCACAGCAATCTTAAAACCAGGCAACTATGCGTTAATCTCGGAGGTACCAAATGCAAGGCATAAAAACATGCTAAAAACATTTAAAATCTTATAAAATAAGTCTTTACTCAACAGAGATACAGTAACTCAAACTACTTTATATCCCTACAATACGATTGTGAAGATCATGGGGAACGGTTCGAAAAATGGATATAATGCAAAGGTCTCCCTTGCTAGTCATTTAATTCCTTTAGAAGCAACTCTCAACACCAACTAATGAAGAGGTAAACCCTTTAAAATACAACAGAAATGAATATAAAGCACCTAATAACTGATTGGTTTGAAAAATGGGAGCATGGCGATTATCTAAATCTGCCAATATCTGAAAACTTTAAACATACGAGTCCCTTTGGAACCATTATCGGAAAACAGACGTACCTTAAGATAGTTAAAGATAATGAGGATAAGTTTCTCCATCAAACGTTCAAATTATACGATGCGGTTTACAAAGAAAACAAGGCTTGTATACGTTATACCGCCAAACAGGGTAAGGACTTTAATCTAGACGTTAGTGAATGGTATTATGTAAAGGATAATCTCATTGAAGAAGTTATTGCATACTATCATATTGGAGAAATCCGTACGGATAGAAAAATTGAAAATTACGGATAGCTCTTAATAGAGCGTAACTAAAAACAGCACTATAGAATATTTCATAATAAAAGTTGTAACTTACTAAACAACTACCAACCAATTAAATACAGTATTATGAAATTAAAAATGATTTTAGTCTTTATTATGAGTTTTGGAATCGTAGTGACAGGTTGCAAACAAAAGGAAGACACAGTTGAAGTAGAGGAACCAGTAAAAGTTGATCTTATAAATGATGAATTTCCTGAGGCACAGCAAGAAGTGGCAGAAACCTTTGGTGCGATCGCACAAAGTATTAAGGATGGAGACTTGGATCAACTAATTTCTTATCATGCTTATAGTCCAAAGTTTACAGAATTTAAAAACGGGGAACCACGTAATGGCAGTGAAGCTAATGAAGCTCATGAACGAAATGTTTTTGGTTCAGTGACAGAAGTCGTAAAATTTGATGCTAAAGATGTGCAAATTGCAGTATATGGTGATGTTGCTAATTTAACGTTTCACTCAGATTTTCATCTAAAATTTGGTGAAGATTTGGTCGTTGTAAACGACCAAATTACATTATTGTTTGTAAATACTGACGATGGTTGGAAAATGGTTCATGAACATCATTCACCACTAAAAGAAGAAACAATTTAAAATCCTACAATACCAACAATTCGAATAAATTATTAAAGCATTTTTAAAGTATTGATCTCCTGCTCGGTTAAGTGCTTCCAATGCCCACGAGGAATATCCTTTTTGGTTAAATGACCAATAGCCACACAGTCTATTTTAACCAGGTTATAATTTAGGGTGTCAAAAATAGTGCGTAGTATAGTATTTCCGGTATTCTTAATTTTAATCCCAACCTGGTTTTTAGATTCGCCTTGGATGTAACTAATCTCCTCTACCGAAACTAATTTTCCATCGACCTTAAAGCCTTCCTGGATTTTCTTAAGATCTTCAAACTTCAGATTTTTATCTAATTCCACCTGAAATAAACGCACAACCCCATTTTTAGAATTGGTGAATTTTTGCACCACCTTATCATCATTAGTAAATAATAATAAGCCTAAGGAGTTTCTTCCTAAACGGCCAATAGGTTTAATATTTGCATTAGTGGCATTGGCTACCAAATCCATAACGGTTCTACCTTTACCTTCAGCTGTTGTTGTTGCAAAACCTTTAGGCTTGTTTAACAACACATAGACTTTAGCCTCTGGTGTGATACGCTGGCCATCGAAGCGGACATCATCCGTTCGTTTTACCTTATAACCCATTTCGGTAACTACTTTTCCGTTAACAGAAACTAAGCCTATCGCAATATTTTCGTCAGCCTCTCGACGCGAACACATGCCAGAATTGGCAATATATTTATTTAAACGAATTTCGTCCGGATTGGATGTAGCCTTTGGTTGCGCTTTCTTCTTGTATGGAGCATTACCACGAGAATAACTCTTCTTGTGCGCATCTGTATTAGTTCTACTAGAATTTCTATTAGAACCAGCGCCTTCACGTCCTGAGACTTTCCCTTTTCCCTTACTTCCTTGATGTCTGCTCATAGTTTATTTTTTTTGCAAAGGTATAACAATACTTAACATTAACTACTTAATTTCCACTGTTGTTTGTCGCTCACTATTTACAATTAGCTTGGTAACGTCTGGTCTTGAATAATGACCAACCGGATCAAAATTTTGACGCTCTTCTAATACCCTATTATAATCTATGGATTGAATAATTAAGCCTTCTTTATTTAAAACAGGTGCTACGAGCCACTCACCATCAGGACCTGCTATGCAGCTGCCACCATTTGCTAAAGTATCTGGTGCCTTTTTTAATATAGCGCTTAGGTATGGCGTATCTTCTGGAAAGTCTGTTTTAGACATTAAACATGACACGGAAACCACAAATGAGCGCGACTCTCTTGCAATAAAACGTGTGATATCCTGGGTGTTATGATCGCTTCCTGGCCAGACCGCAATGTGTAAATTTTCACCTTGCCCATATAAAGCCGCTCTCGGTAAAGGCATCCAGTTTTCCCAGCAATTAAGTCCACCAACTGTAAATGATTTTAAAGAATGAACTTGTAAACCATGTCCATCGCCAGGTGCCCAGGTTAAGCGCTCATCATAAGTGGGTTGTAATTTTCTATGAACAGATCTTATCTCGCCTAAAGTATCTATATATACCAAGGAGGCATAAACACTATGACCACCTCTATCC
>JABDKL010000130.1 GCA_013002225.1 Winogradskyella sp. | reverse complement strand
TTAAATATTGGTCGTATAAATCAGCAAAATATGCTGTATGTGCTGCGTTGAGAAAGGAATATTTATCCATTATTTTTTATGAGACGTTGTCGTTTCAACAAAATTTATTCAAAAATACAACTTTTGCCAAATATACTTGCGGTTTTATTATATTTATAACAATTCAAAAACAACTTTTATTGAGATGGCAATTTTTATTGAAAAACAATCCAAAAAAATGACAATAAGCACCGTTTTTGCCATTGTTTTTGCACTTTCTACATATGGCCAAAACCAAACTTCCAACACTAATTTTTGGAATAATGTGCAGTATGGAGGAGGTATTGGATTAAACTTTGGGGATGGCTTTTTTAGTGGTGCGTTAGCACCCAATGCTATTAACCGATTAAACCCATATGTGGCTACAGGAATTGGATTGAACTTTCAATATAGTTCTCAACGCGATGTGTTTAAATCTACTGTTTTGGGCGCTAGCATTCTTGGTCTTTTTAATCCATACAGAGCCATACAGGTTTCGACTGAGTTTGAACAACTGCACGTTAATCGGAATTTCAATGAGCAGTTTGTGAGTAACGCAGATGATAACTATTGGTATCCTGCGTTATTTTTTGGGCTTGGATACACCACAAATAATGTTACCATAGGAATTCGATATGATGTACTATACAACGCAGGCACAAGCATACAGAATAATGCCTGGATGCCCTTTATAAGGTTTTGGTTCTAACACTGTAAATAAAAAAGGGCCAGAACTTACTTATGCTTATTTCTATACCAAACCTTTTGCCACTCGCGCTGCAAAATTAAAAATGTAACATCTTCAGATAATTTTAGAGGATCTGTGCCATCTAGGCCTCTAATTTTAATTTCAGAAACGTCGACCTGATAAAGCAAATTTAAATACTCCGAAAACTTACTAGTAATTAGTTCTAAAACGCAGTCTTGAAGTACTAGTTTTAAACTGGTTGGCAAAGTATCTATATCAAATTCTAAATCGATATTAGCGAATAATAAGTCCTTATTGAGTTGCACTATTAGATTTGTGTATAAATCTAATGAAGTTGCTTCGGATATAAGATGCTCAAAGTTAATTGGTAACGACATTTTTACACATCTCTATTCATCAATTGTTCGCCGAAACTTCTGAGTAAAGCTTTTTTCTCCTCAGCAATGTCTAGTTGCTCAAGCACGTCAAAAGCTTTATTAGTGTACAACTTTACAGCCTCCAATGTGGCATCAGACGCCCCAGAATTTACAAATACTGTTTTTGTTTTATTCACCTTCATTTCATTTGATAAAGTCTCACTTTGGGCAAAGGCCCTTAAGTTATTTTTATCAGTTTTAGTCCCAAGTTCTAATGTTTTAAGATAGAGGTAGGTCTTTTTATTTTCTATTATATCACCTCCAACTTGCTTACCAAAAGACTCTGGATCTCCGAAGGCATCAAGATAATCATCCTGCAATTGAAATGCTATACCTAAATAACGTCCGAAATCGTATATAGAATCCTGATCTTTTAAAGAGGCCTTTGCCACAATAGCACCCATTTTCATAGCGGCACCAACAAGTACCGCCGTTTTATACTCTATCATTTTTAAGTATTCTGAAATGGTAACATCGTTGCGTGACTCAAAATCAATATCATACTGCTGTCCTTCGCAAACCTCTAGAGCAGTTTTGCTAAATAATTTCGCTAAACTTTGAAAAATGTTTGATTCATAATTTTCGAATAGTTGGTAGGCTAATATGAGCATAGCATCTCCAGAAAGAATACCTGTATTTAAATCCCATTTTTCGTGAACCGTAGCTTTTCCTCTTCGCAACGGTGCATCATCCATTATGTCGTCATGAATAAGAGAAAAATTATGAAACACCTCAACCGATAATGCCGCCTCCATTGCTTCCTCCGCTTTACCTCCAAAAATTTCACAGGTCATTAGCGTTAAAACAGGTCTTAAACGTTTACCACCAAGATGAAGTATATAATCAATAGGACTATAGAGGGTTTGAGGCTCTCTATTTAATGAAAAATCTTTGAGATAGGACACAAAAGATTGTTGATAGGCTTCTATGTTTTGCATTTCACAAAAATAAGACTTTAGAAATATTTTCAGCTAAGGTATACGATGTTAAAAAATTATTAAAACTTAGGAAACTTTTTTTGTTTATAAAGTTTCCTAACGTAGATTTGCACATTATTAAAACCAGTAGTTCTATTTATTAGGGACATATAATATGAGAGAAAAAATAATACATAAGTCTGAAGAGCTGTTTTTAAGTTTTGGTTTTAAGAGTGTTACCATGGACGACATTGCTAGCGAAATGGGTATTTCTAAAAAAACCATTTATGTTCATTTTCCTAACAAGACCAAACTTGTTGAAGCGACAACACTTCATATGTTCGAAACTATATCGTGTGGTATTGATCATATTTGCGCTTTACAAAAAAACCCTATCGAAGAAATTTTTGATATTAAGCAGTTTGTAATGGAGCACTTAAAAAATGAAAAGTCCTCGCCACAATTTCAATTACAAAAATATTATCCTAAAATTTTCTCTTCGTTAAAGTCCAAACAGTTCGAAGTGATGCAAGAGTGTGTCACCGACAATTTAAATCGCGGTATTGAGCAGGATTTATACAGAGCCAATTTAGATGTTGATTTTATAACTAGGATCTATTTTAACGGTATGGTTACTTTAAAAGACCAAGACCTTTTTCCTTTAAAAAAATTCTCCATGAATGCCTTGATGGAAAACTACTTAGAATATCACCTTAGGGGTATTTGCACCCCAAAAGGGCTTAAAACATTAACGAAACTTTTAAACAGCAATCAAAATTAAATCGAATGAGACATATACTCATAATAATAACAAGCCTATTATTAACTTTCTCTAGTTTTTCACAAGAAGTACCCTCTAGCTTTTCGTTACAAGAAGCTATAGATTTTGCTTTAGACAATAATCGTGCTGCAATTAATGCTGCAAGAGATATTGCTGCTGCAAAGGAGCAAAAGTGGGAAACAACAGCTAGTGGACTACCTCAATTAAGCGGTGCCATAGATTATCAAAAATTTTTAAAACAACAAGTTTCTGTAATCCCAGCAGAATTCTTTGGTGGTAGGCCAGGTGAATTTGAAGAAGTCGTTTTTGGCACTAAACAAAGTGTTAACGCTTTTGCCACTTTAAATCAAAAGGTTTTTGATGGCTCCTATATCGTAGGGCTGCAATCGGCTAAAGTCTTTTTAGAAATTTCAAAAAACGCAAAAATAAAGACAGATTTGGAGGTTCGAAAATCAGTTATAGATGCCTATGGCAATGTTTTACTGGCAAAAGCAAGTGTTTCTATTCTTCAGCGTAATATTGAAGTATTAGAAAAAAATCTCTATGAATCTAATAAAATCTACCAAAACGGGCTTGGCGAGGAAGAAAGTGTTGAGCAGCTACAAATTACATTATCTGGAGTACGGAGTAATCTTAATAATGTAAGGCGTTTAGAAACGTTAGCATACCAAATGCTAAATATTACTTTAGGCCTAGACGTATATTATACTTTAAATCTAACAGATGATTTAGAAACTTTAACCAAAAAACATATTTCATTAGCACTTTTGGAAGCCGAGGCAAACCCATCTAATACTATCGATTACCTCATTGCTAAAAACGACACAAAATCCAAAGAACTACTTGTAAAACTTCAAAAAAGCAAAGCCCTTCCAACCTTAAATGCCTTTATTAATGGTGGCTATTCTGCATTTAGTAATGAGTTCACCTTTACTAATTCTGATCAGGATTGGTTTGGCTCATCCCTTCTCGGGTTTAATTTAAGTATACCCATTTTTAGTTCGGGTTTACGAAGTGCATCAACACAACGCGCCAAAATTAATCTGGAAAAATCCAAAACCGATTTAATCGAAACCGAGCAACGTGTAAAATTACAAATAGCCTCTGCAAAAAGTAATTATCAGTTCGCTATCGAAGATTATGAAAACAAAACAGAAAACTTAGCACTGGCAGAACGCATCGAACAAAAAAATCAAATAAAATTCTTTGAAGGCATAGGCTCTAGTTTTGAGCTTAGACAAGCACAAACACAATTATATACTGCACAACAAGAATTACTTCAATCTATGCTAGATGTCATTAATTCTAAAGCAGAATTAGAAACCGTTTTAAACACACCAACCAACAATTAAATTTTTAATTATGAAACCATTATATAAATTAATTTTAGTCGCATTTCTTATTTTTTCATGTTCTGAAGGGAAAAAAAATTCTGTGGAAAATGTATTGGAAAACGGTGATTTAAACACGCTTAGAGAGACAAGAGGATCTTTGGTAAACGAGCAACAGGCACTTAATGATCAAATAAAGCTCCTGGACGCAAAAATTAAAACTTTAGATACAAGTAAAAATGTTCCATTAATAACAACCTTTAAAACAGAACAGGCGGTTTTTAATCATGTTTTAGAACTTCAAGGTAATGTAACCACAAAAAATCTATTAACCATAACACCAGAGTATAATGGCATTCTTACAAATGTATATGTTAAAGAAGGCCAAAAGGTTAGTAAAGGCCAAATATTGGCTAAAATAGACGATGGTGGCTTGAGCCAACAGGTATCACAATTAAAAATTCAGGCAGAATTTGCAAAAACAACTTTTGAGCGTCAAAAACGTCTTTGGGATCAAAATATTGGTAGTGAAATTCAGTATTTACAAGCAAAATCCACTTACGAGTCTCAACAAGCAGCTGTAAATCAATTACAACAGCAAATTGCAAAAACAGTAGTTAGAGCTCCTTTTACTGGCACGATAGACGATGTTATCACAGAGCAGGGAAGCGTTGTAGGAGCAGGACAAACACCATTAATGCGTATTGTAAACCTTAACAATATGTATATAGAAACTGAAGTGCCAGAACGTTATGTTACCGATGTAACTACAGGCAAAGATGTGGTGGTTAGTCTCCCGGTTTTAAATAAGGTTATTGCCACCAAAATAAGACAAACTAGTGATTTTATTAATCCAGCAAATAGGACCTTTAAAGCAGAAATTGAAGTGCCAAATAAGGATAATGCTATAAAACCTAATTTAACCGCCAGGCTAAAAATTAACGATTATACCAACGAAAATGCCATTTTAATTCCGCAGAGCGTACTATCCGAAAATGCCGATGGAGAGCAGTTTGTATATATAGTTGAAGACAAGGGTGCTAATGGAATAGGAACAGCAAAACGTGTTATTGTAGAAACAGGTAAAACACAAGGCGATAATATTGAGATTTTAAGCGGACTAGATAACGGAACAGAAGTTATTAAAGAAGGTGCGAGAAGTGTAAGAGATGGCCAGTCTGTTGAAGTAATTAACTATCAAAATAGCAGTGATGTACAGTAACGAGAATAACAAAAATATAGATAAAGAGTTTGGTCTTTCGTCTTGGGCAATAAACAACAAGACAACAATGTATGTCCTTATTGCTGT
>JABDKL010000125.1 GCA_013002225.1 Winogradskyella sp. | reverse complement strand
TTTATTTCTTATTAACACGTGAATATAAGAAGACCCTTCCGGGTCTCCAAATATTCTGTATGTTTTCTTTAATTAGAGTGCGCCTTCGTAGTGAGCCATTGTCCAATTAAATTTAGTTAAATCAGCACCACCATGTAAAGTATCTACTATTACATTAGTTAGTGTATCCGCTTCTATATTAGCCATACCTTTAAAACCAACAGAACCTACAGCTCCATCTCTAAAGTGTATTTCTGAAACTCCTAATGAGATAAGTGTTCCTTCTGTCATTGAAAATGGGGCATTCCAATCACCTTCGCCACCATCGATTTCTAAAGCATGATCTGAGGATAAACCTTCAATAGATACAAAGTTTATAAATTCACCAAAAAAAGCTTGGTCAATATCAAACGCATCATCTCCTTGTGCCCATACTAAAGTATTTGTTAGTGTAGCACACCCTCCAAAACATTCAATACCATCATCAAGGTTACCTACTACTTCAATATTATCAATTGTAGTTCCGGATCCTACACCACCTAATGTTAACCCATTTAATTCATTACCATCACCTAATAAAGCACCACCATGTCTAATTGAAACATATCTTAAAATCCCAGAATTATCTGTTGAATCAGTCCCACCATATAAACCATAAGTCTCGTTTGCTGGAATTCCTTCAATAAGTGAAGGTGTAGCATCTGCTGAAATTGGGGCAGAACCTAAAATTACTAAACCACCCCATAAACCATTATCATTTTGATCTAAATCTTGATCCGCTGATAATACTGAAGTGAATGTAATTGGAGTTAAAGCTGTTCCTTCAGCTATAATTTTAGCCCCACGAGATACGATTAAAGCCGTTGATTGAGCTCCATCTCCCATTCTACCATATATAAGGGTTCCTGGGTTTATAGTTAGTGTAACTCCACTATCTACAACTACTTTACCTACCATCTCATAAGCAGAATCAGGCATCCAATAAGTATCTTCAGTAATATGACCCGTTACTAATCTATAATCAGAAGTTAAGGATGGGTTTGGGTTGTTTCTCCATTTTTCACAAGAAACAAGAACAAATATAGCTAATAAAGCTAAAACAGATTTTTTCATTACTTTTATTAATTTAAATTCCCATATAGATATAAAAAATAATTTGGGGATACCATATTACGTTTTTACATTTGTATGACGTTAGCATGACTAACTAATATTTATTACTATGAAACGCATTATTATTACATTAGCATTACTGCTTGGATTAAATCTAAATGCTCAAGAGACAAAAGCATACCAACTAGAAAATGGTTCTATTAAAGTTGAACATTTTTATTCTAATGGGCAGTTACAACAAGTTAGTTATTTTTTTGAAAACCAAGCAATTGGAACTTGGTTAAAATATGATCAGCAAGGAAATCTTATTTCTAAAGCAAAAATAGAAAACGGAAGACCTATTAAGCTCTTCCGTTATAAGGATGGTATTACTACCATTATTGATCGTAAAAGGAATTCAGTTACTAAGATTAAACCTTAGGATTACCCATCATAGTTTTAGTATGCATTTTGCCTCCTAAATTTCTATTATAGGTTCCATCATTATTCATTTCAATTTCCTTACCTTTTAAAGCTATACGGATTGTTTCCTCATCCGTTACTAAGGGAACCCCTTTAGATAAAAGAATATCTTTTAATTTACCTGATACTTCAATATAATGGCCTGGGCGGTTTAACATTATTGATAAAAAATTAACTGCTAAAGATTTAGCGGGTCCTGAATTATCGTGACCTAGGGCTGCTGCTTTTACTCCTGATGGTTTTGATTTATCAACTACTACAGCATCAAACTCAGGATCTTCATCAAAATCAATAACTAAATAATTAGCATCACCCTCACTACCATCCACATTTGAGGGTGATTGATAATTTGGATTGCCCCCTATAGGAGCGTAAGCATTATTTATTAAACTAAAAATTTCATCAGCAAATTCCGATTTTTCTTTATCGGTAAGGTACTCCCAGGAACCTTTATTAAAGCCTTCCTCTTCATATAATTTACCTTTAGCTAGATATTTTCTTAAATCAAAGCTCATTTTTATACTTATTAACTGTGTCAATAAATATGTTGAGAGGTGTTTGGTGTCCCATTTCCTCAAGAACTATCTTGTAATTAAAATTATTTTCAAGCATTAGTTTAGTAATGTAAGGGGGAATAACTTCATCTTGTTTACCTAAAACAACAATTTTACGTTCTTGGGGGTCAGCTTGCTCACCCTCAATTGGATATTTAATAGCAGGATCAAAACTACGATTATGAAGAGCAGGATTAAATAAGATGGATGGAACACCATACTTTTCAGTTAATATATCAGCAACATAACCACCCATACTACTACCGATAATAATATTAGGTTGGAAATTCTCCATTATGTGTGCTGTTTTTACCCATAGGTATGGATCTCTATAATCCATAGCAGGAGCATGAACACAAAATTCGTTTGCTAAAAAATCAACTTTTGGACCGCCTTGATTACTTTCAAGACCATGTAAATATAAAACCTTTTTCATCTTAATACATTTCACTTACTAAATGCTGACGATCGTATTCAGCCATTGATAGAGCATACACATCATACCCTTCATCTTCGGTAACGCAAATTTCTTGCTTACCATCCCAGATAATAGCTAATTTATCACCTGTTAACTCACACTCGAAAAATCTAACTAACTGTTTCATAACCTTTATTATTTCCTTATTCAACACGTTGAATATACGAAAGGGCTTTCGCCCCTCCAAATATTTAATATGTTATTGTTAAATCATCTCCATCATATCCTTTTTCTCTTAAAAGTTGTTTAAGAGCTTTTCTTTTAGCCCAAGCGGATCGATCGCTATTTCTTATTTCAAGAGCTTTTTTTTTAAAATCCAATTCTAAATCATCAAGAATACCGTCTTTATTTAAATCGAATTCATTATCTTCTTCATAAAATAATTTTCCGGTATCTGGGTCAACCATTACAGGTTTGCCTTTAATTTTAGATTCTTTATACTTTTCTGCTGCTTTTTTTAATTTTTCATTAGGTTCATCTTCCCATTCATCTTTTCCTTCCCAAAGTTCTCCATCTACAAATTTTTCTCCATAGATATTCTCTCTAGTTTTAGGACGTAGTTTTTCAAAAGCAAAATTAGCAGCAATTACTAATGCTATTGCTAGGGGGTCAAATACAAATATTATAGTTAATAAAAGGTAATTAATGATTTTATCCATAGGAATTCCAGTTAATCCTGAAAGGTATTTAAGTGGTCCTAATTCTCCTGCTATATCATTATTAGTTGATACTTCTACTATTTCAGTCTCATAAGCAAATAGTTGTTCATTTAAACCATCTACCTTAGTATTAATTTCAGTTTGACGGGAAATAGCTTGGTCTAATTGTTTTTCTAATGCTCTACGTGTTGAGCTAGAAGTTGTAGTAATAATTTGACCCGTTTCCCGGTCTCTATACTGGATTTTATTGTTGGATAAGCCAGACCTCAATTCGGTCACGGCAGTGTTAATACTTGTTTTTTCCTCATTGTATACCGCGAGTTGTTCCCTAACATTATTTCGTTTAGTTTCTATTAAAGCTATTTGGGAATCAATACTACCAGCTTTAGCAGCTGTTTCTTGGTATGCTGCGGATAAAAAACCATAAATACCCATTGAGGTAATTAATACTAAAACTGCAGCTGCTGTAGTAAGGTAAATTTTAAGACCTCTAGGTAGTGTTTTACGATATTGATAAAGTAAAGAAGCAATTACTAATTTTGCTACCTCTAAAGAAGTAGCCATAATAATAACAGCTAGTGTGGCACCTGCAAAAAGCTTGCTAAGACCACTAACTGAATAGAAAGCGGCCGAAGCAGAGACTGACAGGGCAGAGGTTGCGATTATAAAAGGAAATATCCTTTCTTGTATTCTTTTCCACATAAGGCTTTATTTTCTAATGCCCTTGTGGTTATCGATACGATCTAGGATTTTATTTAATTCTTCTGCTTTGATAAAACCAGCCATAGATGCATTCTTAAGGGCACTAATTAATTGTAGCACTATGAATGGTATAATAACTGTTTCACTAAGCCAAGCTGTTCCTGAAAATCCTCTTTCAACCATCAATAATACAGTTAAAAATGCAGACCAACCTACTGCTCTCTGGAGGACACGAACGGCCTTTCTTGTTTGAAATCCTTCTCTTTTGATACCAGCAGCGATGCCAAAAAAGCCATCAATAAATACTACTGCGATAAGTGCGAGGTATTGTTCAACGTTACCCATGGTAAGCTCGAGGAAATAAGTTCCTAAAAATGTCATAGTTGAGGTAGTAGCTGCGCAAAGAAAAGGAATGTTAACTTTCATTACGCGATATCATTTGAGTTAATCAATGTGTAAGTAAACGAATTGCCCCATACCTTAGCGGCTTTGTTTACGATCTCCATAAATAGTTTAAAATCTTTATTTGCAGCGATTACTTGACAACCTGCAGACCACTTATCCACTTGAGTTGATTTGCCTCCTTCTCTTGAAGTAGCTCTATGTATGTTGATTCCGTATATGCCTTCGTGTACGTTTTCTTCAATGAAGTCATACACTCCATCCTTATCGTTGTCTCTATATACTTTCAAAGGTTTTTGCTGTCTTAAAGCTTCGTACTTACCAGCATGTAGTCCAATTTTATGTGAGCCTCTATACTGACCTTCTTTTAGAATAGCAACACCTTCTTTTCTCATAATGTTTTTCTCCCAATGTGAACCTGGGTCAGTAGTGGCGTCAAAGCAATGGAAGTTCCATTCTCCACTTTCATCTTTATAGGAAATAGTAACACAATCATCAAATCGATTAGTTACTTTACCTTCAGTCTCAGCATTTCTAACACCTACAATGTTTACATCATAGTTGTTTGAGGTAAACCATTTGTATCCTTTTGCTTTAACTGCTGTTTCGATTTGTTCTCTAGTATAACACATAATTATTCTCCTTTTTTAGCAAATTTTTCTAAACCTGCGATTCCAAAACAACCCAAAGTAACAAATACAAATGAGTTATAAATAAATTCTTGTACTACTAAGTCTTTACCAAAATAGCCTGTGATTAAATCGGCTGCTGCAAAAAGAACCATTACTGCAAATGAAAGAAAACCAATTACGTTTTTTTCGTTTACATCGTTGTCATCTTTAAAGATATCCTTAAATGCCATAATTTGTTTATTTATATATTTAAACATATAAAACTATTTTTAAAACTTTTACGATAATACATATTAAAAAATTCCCCAACTATACCCAAAGAATATAAATCGACGTTTTTCTCCTAACTGGTAGTGTAATCCTAAGTCCATAAAAGCGCCATCAACGTTAAGCATACGATAATAATGCGAGAATTTAAAAACATAAGTTTCTGTTGTAGAAGTTCCTGCTTGTAAAATATATCTAAATTTATTTTTTTGGATTGCTTTCCCTGCAAAAAATGTAAATTCTTTCTTACGTGGACGTCCTTTATACTCAGCAAATTCTTCAACATTAGGTATTAAGTAAGATAAATTACCAGCTTGTTGTTGTATAACAGTATTAAATCTAAAATTAATCTGTTCAGGAAGATCGATCATTCCTACTTCAAATGAGAAGTTATGTTTAGTAATTAAGTTAAGGTGGGTGTAAGGAAAAACAAAGTGGTGGTCTATATACACCCCATGTTCAACAGATTTAATAAAACTATTGGTGTAACTTTTTGATTGAGAATAAGAACTTAATGAAAGGAAGTATAACAGGAAAAATAATATGTGTTTCCGGCTATTCACACATATAAATATGTTTTAGAATCCGCTTAGTATAAGCTCGTCAATATATTCTTGAACTTCTTCTTTTGTTGCAGCTAATTTAAAACTTAAATCTGCTTGATATCTTTTTGTTTCCTCATCATACTGGAGAATTACTAAAGTAGGAACTACAACTATAGAATATTCTTTTTGTAACTTAGTTTTAACAGCAATATCAATAAAATCTACATCACAATCGTCTAAATCTTCTACCCATTCTACGTTATTAGTAGAGTTCCATCCAGCGTTAAAATGTAAAACTACTACTTGAGATTTAGTTATAATGCTAAGTAATAAAAATGATATTAATATTAAAAACTTTTTCATATTATTTTAATTGATCTATTTTTTCTTCAATACGTTTAATATCTTCTTTAATTTCATCTACGTCACCAGAGGTAGTCATAATAGTTTGGCGAATCATTTGATCCTTCATATCAAACTCCATTCTAGTAACTTCTGGGTCTGGGGGTAAAGGTAATTTTTTTGCTTCGTCTATTGAGGCATTAAGTGAAAACCACATCCCTACAACTGTAGCTACAAAGAATAATATAATTCCTATTGTTTTTAAGTCTAAGGTAATTTGAGTACCTTCGTCTATCTTTTTAGCCATTCTATAATATAATATAATTAATTCCTGTTGAAAATTCGTACCAACTTCTATTCCAATACTGATGGTATCTACCTTCAGCAAAAATACCTAATGAACGATTAAATCTATAACCAAATATTAAACCACCCGAGTAGTCTAACCATTGCCCATCATTGAATTTATGATAACTATATTGGTTTTCTATGTCAATGTGATAAGGTAGTAAATTTGCCCATGAGTGTAACCAGAAATTTTTAGAATAACGGTAGTAATCAAACCCTAATACAGCTGAATATTCCCATTTATTAGGTAAAGCGTTTCTTTGGATGTCAGCATAATCTGATAGGATTTGAGGTACTACTACTTCTTGAAATACTTCTGTACTATTAGCTACTATTTCTCCGTTTGGGTCAGTATAAATATCATTTAAACCCCAATTATACCCCATATCAGTAGCAATTTTCATCCACGGGATACTACCATCTGGTCTTAGACAATCTGCAAATGGGTCGAATCCATATGGTTCTGAGATACGTTGCATACCCCCAATGTTAACTGAAAACTTACGGTTAAATTTATGTCTAAATCTTTGTGATGCCTCAAAATAACCGATATCAGCAAATCCATCTTCTAAGTATTCTACTTTTAAAACATATCTGTCTGCAATATATCTTATAAAATGGTCTTGGTTTAGAAATTCTTTACCTTGCTGTCTTCTATAATCAAATTCAAATAAGTACTCGAAACCTTTTGACTTACTTCCTACTGTTGCAGCATCTGAAAATGAGTTTTCGGTTCCGTTCTTAAATCTATTCTGAATGTTTGGTTCGTATCCGAATCTCTGTATCTTTCTAATTCCAAATACTGCAGAGTAATCATAAGGGGTTTCTGTTGTTGTAGTGTTAAGTCCATCTAATACAGAATAAGTAGTAACATCTGAAATAGAGTTATTACCGTTGTAAGCAGCATAAAATGTAGAGAACTTAAGTGTTCTTTTAATTTGGTCCTTTACATTTATTTGACTATAAACCGTAAAAGGAATTAATAATAATAACAATAGACTTCTCATATTAATCTTCTTTTATAATTCTTTTATTAAATCTCTTACCATTGTATTCAATAGATAAGAAATAAACTCCATTAGGTAGTGTTGTAATATCGATTGTTCTTTCTTTAGAGTTTTCAGCAA
>JABDKL010000112.1 GCA_013002225.1 Winogradskyella sp. | reverse complement strand
CCCCTTGGGTGTAAACCAAGTGCTCTGAACCAACTGAGCTACGCGCCCTAATTATTAGGACTGCAAATATAGACTAGTTTTTAAAATCTCAAAAGATTTTTAGTAAAAAAAATTAAATTATTTCTGCGACTACAAATGTACTACCACCGACATAAATCAAGTCACCTTTTTGTGCATTTAATTTCGCCTTATTAAAGGCATTTTCTACGCTACTAAAGGACTCACCTTCAATATTATAATTTTTAAAAATCTGTTTTAGTTTTTTTGAATCCATACCTCGCTGTACATTTGGTGAACAGAAATAGTAGTCTGCCGTTTTGGGCAAAAGTGGTATTATAGATTCTAAATTTTTATCATTTACTACTCCAAATACAATATGAAGCTTATCAAAAACCTCTGTTTGTAATTGCTGTATGATATAGGTTAAGCCTTCTTTGTTATGTGCAGTATCACAAATAATTTTTGGATTAACACCAAGAACTTGCCATCTTCCTTGAAGACCTGTGTTTTTATACACATTTAAGAGTCCTTTTTTTAATTGTGATGAACTGATTTTATAATCATTTTCAATCAACACGTCTATGGATTGCAAAACCGTTTTAATATTATGATATTGATAAGCGCCTTTTAGATCAGAGTCTAATACCTTCTGTATAAGTTGATCGGCAAAATAAATTTTAGCATTTTTATTTTTAGCAAATTCCTGAAAAACAGCTTTAGTCTCATGGTGTGTTTCACCTATAACTACAGGAACTTCCTCTTTTATAATTCCTGCCTTTTCAATTGCAATTTTTTTAAGTGTATTTCCCAGAAAAGCGGTATGATCCAGACCTATATTGGTGATTACAGACAACTCTGGCGTAATAATATTTGTAGAGTCTAAACGCCCTCCTAAGCCAACTTCAATAACAGCAATATCCACCTCTTGTTTAGCAAAATAATCTAACGCCATTCCAACAGTCATTTCAAAAAAAGACAACTTATTTGCTTCAAGAAATTCTTTATTTCTGCGAATAAAGTCAATGACAAACTGTTTACTAATTTTTTTTCCAGAAATCCGAATTCGCTCTCTAAAATCTCTTAAATGTGGCGATGTGTATAAACCTACTTTATAACCAGCTTCCTGAAGTATTGATGCGAGCATATGGCTTGTAGATCCCTTTCCATTTGTACCTGCAACATGAATAGACCTGAATTTATTTTGCGGATTACCTAATTGAAGAGAAAGTTTATAGGTGTTGGACAAGTCTTTCTTAAATGCCGATTTACCTTTGTTCTGATACATTGGCAGTTGTTGAAACATCCAATCGATAGTATCTTGGTAATTCATGGTTTATTGACCTACATCAAAATTAATACTTACAAATCCTACCTGAGTGGCCGGAGCGTTTGCATCAGAAGGCCATTTATGTGATAATGCAATTTTCTTTGCAGGCTCCAGTAAACATGGATCTGTATTTGTAGTACCTCTAATCCCAGGTTCCGCCTTTATTACCTTACCCTGTTTATTAACTTCAATGCGAACAACTACAAGTCCGTATTCATTACAATCTTGTTTATATATTCTTTTAGAAGGGCGACCTCTACCACCTAAACCATATCCAACACCTCCCTTACCAGGTCCAGAACCACCAAAATAACTGGGTGCATATGGATCACCATCTAATTGACCCTTATTGCCCCCTTGATTATCTGGGCCTTCTCCGCCATTATCATTTCCACTAGAATTTTTAACGCCTCCTATTAGGTCATCTAATTTTTTCTTTTTTTCGGCATCTTCACGACGTTTTCTTTCTTGTGCCTCTCGCTTCTCTCTTTCTAAACGCTCTGATTGAGCCTTTAATTTAGCATCCGCTTCTTTTTGTTTTTTAATAGCAATAGCTTCAGCATTTTCTTCAGTCATTAACGCTTCAGTTTTTAAAGTAGTCTCTGTAGGTTCTAGCTTAGTCTCCTGTGGTTTAACCTCCTCTACTATTTTTTCTTCAATTGCTTTTCTAGGTTCACTCAATGGCTGAGTGCCACTACCAATGTCTGTAGTTCCGAAATTGACTGCAACACCGTACTCCTCTGGCGGGTCTAAATATTGAGGCCCCACTAAAAACAATAATAAAAACAACAACAACGCTATAAGCCCAGTGATTCTAGCTGAATTACGTTGATGCTTTGTTTTTAAATATTTCACTATTAAGGGTGTTTTTGATTACGTTTAAGACATTAAAATTTTTAGTTAGGTTTTACAGCCAGTATCACTTTAAACTTATTTCTATTGGCTATGTCCATGACTTTAACTACATTCTCTACAGGTACAGATTTCTCAGCCCTTAAAACAATTGTTGGTTGCTCCTGAGTAGATAATATTGAAACTAACTGATTTTCTAAAACACTTTCTCCAACTCTTTTTTGATCAATATAATAAGTTAGATCTGCTTTTATACTCACCGCAGTCGACTTCTTATTTTCGGTTTTACCGCTTGCTTTTGGTAGCACTATATCAATTGCGTTAGTAGTGACCAACGTAGATGCAATCATAAAAAAGATCAGTAACAAGAACACAATATCGGTCATTGAAGCCATATTGAATTCTGGAGTTACTTTATTTCGTCCTCTAATATTCATAATTAGATAGGTTCATTTAAATGATCTAAGAATTCTACAGAATTTGCCTCCATAGAATGTACGACCTTATTGGTTCTTACTACAATATGATTGTAAGCAACGTAGGCGATAATACCAACAACCAGACCACCAACTGTAGTGGTCATAGCCGTATATAATCCACTTGCAAGTACATCCATTTGTATTGTGCCACCTGCATTGGCTAACTCGAAAATTGAAAGAATCATACCAATCACGGTACCTAAAAATCCTATCATTGGTGCAACACCCGAAATTGTTGCTAGTACACTAACGTTTTTTTCTAAACCATAAATCTCTAATCGACCTGCATTTTCAATAGCAGAGTTTATGTCTTCTAATGGTTTACCTATTCTTGTTATACCCTTTGCTATTAATCTGGATACCGGCGAATTTTGTTGAGCACATAACATTTGTGCAGAATCAATTTTACCATTACTTACATGATCTTTAATTTGATTCATAAAGTTCGAGTCTACTTTGGAAGCTGCTTTAATAGCAAATAAGCGTTCAAAGTAAATATAGGTGGCCACAATTAGCAGTAAAAAAAGAATGAGAATAATTATCATCCCGGCTGTTCCTCCACTGGTAATTAACTCTATTATGGACAATGTTTTTTCAACTGATTGACCATCAGTTATCAGTTCTGCACCATCCTGAATATTACTTAGTAATATCATATAAAATATGTTTTAATTTTAAGTTCTTCTTGTATAACGTTAAGATTGTGGCTTAAGTATATTAAAATACAGCTCTAGTCACCATGAATGCAGCCGCACCAGCTATAAAGCCAATAAATGCCAACCAGGAAATCTTTTTTAAGTACCAGAAAAAATCGATTTTTTCCATCCCCATAGCAACAACACCTGCAGCCGAACCAATTATTAACATACTACCACCAGTACCTGCAGAGTAGGCTATAAAGTGCCACAATTCGTTATCAATAGGTTCTGAGAACATTCCTAAACTTGCTGCAACCAAAGGAACGTTATCGATTACTGCTGACCCAACCCCGAGTAAAAGCACTACTAAATCTGAAACACCTTCGACATGCAGCTCAGTACCCATCATTGGCATGTTGTCTTGTAGCGATCCCGCGAAACCAAATAAAATACCTAATGATTCTAAAGCTGCTACTGCCATTAAAATACCTAAGAAAAATAAAATACTCGGTAGCTCTATTTTTGAAAGTGAGTGGTGCACTGGACTATGACTAGCGTGTTCTGCATGTTCTTCTGATTGTATTTGAGAAATCGCAAACTTTGAGTTACTGTATATTTCAGCAAAAATAGCCACAACCCCTAAAGACAACATCATTCCAACATAAGGTGGTAAGTGCGTTATGACTTTAAATATTGGAACAAAAACAATCGCTCCTAATCCTAAGAACAACATTGTAGAACTAAATTTATTTTTAGGTTTATTATCTGCTGCCTGTAGTTCTAAAGTCCCTTTGAAAGGTTTTAATAAAGACGCAATAAATGTTGGCACCACCATACATAACAGCGATGGAATAAATAAATATACAAATAGCTTACCTGTGGAAACCTTATCACCTATCCAAAGCATTGTGGTTGTCACATCTCCTATTGGCGACCACGCTCCACCTGCATTTGCAGCAATAATTATTAAACCAGCATACCATATCCTTACGTCTCTTTCTTTTACAATTTTTTGAAGTATTGAAATTAAAACAATGGTTGCCGTTAAATTATCAATAATTGCAGAAAGGATAAATGCTAAAATGGAAAACATCCACAACAGCTTCCTTCTACTATTAAAATTTACGGCATTTTTAATTGTTGAAAATCCATCAAAATAATCTATTATTTCAACTATGGTCATTGCTCCTAATAGGAAAACCAATATCTCAGCTGTCTTTCCTAGATGATGCAATAAGGTTTCTTCCATTATATGCATTTTCTCTTCGTGTGGAAGCAACCCAAAATTTTCCATCAGAGTATGCTTCGCAGTATCAAACCACTGTGAAAAATCATCTATACCTAAGGAAATTAAAGCCCAACTAATCGCCATCATCACCAACGCTGGAATTAATTTATCGATTTTAATATTATGTTCTAATGTTATGGCTAAGTAGCCAAAAATAAATACAAGAATTATAACGCTTTCCATAGTAATTGTTGTTTATATTAATTGTCTTAGTGCAATTTCAAAAGCTGTTTCACTAATACCAATTTTTGTTGGATTATTTTTATGTACTTCTTTTAATGCTTTTTTAATAACCTTTGAAGTGTCATTAAAAATAGCTTCATCTGTCATCTGTACTTTACGTTCCATAAAGTATGCGAAGACTCTTGCCATTCCGCAATTTGAAATAAAATCTGGAATTAAACTTACTTTCTGGTCGGTATGTTCCATAATAGGTCCAAAGAAAATTTCCTTATCAGCAAACGGGACATTAGCGCCACAGGTTATTACCTCTAAGCCAGTATTAATCATTTGATCTATTTGATTTTTGGTAATTAATCTTGAGGCTGCACAAGGTGCAAATATTTCTGTTTGTAAAGACCATATCTGTTCATTAATATCATCAAAAGGTATTAAATTCTCTGCCATTAAAGTATTACCATTTTTATTCAGGTATAAGTCTTTAATTGCCTTAAAATTAAAACCTTCGGCATTTATTAATCCACCTACTCTATCGATAATTCCAACAACTTTTGCTCCCATTTGAGCGAAATAAAATGCTGCTGCAGCTCCTACATTACCAAAACCCTGAACAACAACACGTTTTCCTTTTATTGAACCTCCGTTAATAGCATAAAAATGTTTTGCCGCTACAGCCACTCCAAAACCAGTAATCATATCTGCTACTGTGTATTTTTTTGCGACTTCGGGTGAGTACTTAGGGTTCTCAATAACCTTAATAACCCCATGTCTTAATTGGCCTATTCTATTAATTTTATCAGCCTGTGTAGGTTTAAAATGACCTTCAAAAACGCCTTCCTGAGGGTGCCAAACACCACTTTCTTCAGTGATAGGAATAACCTCATGTATTTCATCTACATTGAGATCACCACCTGTACCATAATAACTTTTAAGCAACGGAGATACAGCTGCATACCAACGCTCTAGGACGCCTTTTTTTCTTGGATCGTTAGGATCGAAATTTATTCCTGATTTTGCACCTCCTATAGCAGGACCAGAGACTGTGAATTTAACCTCCATAGTTTTTGCCAGTGATAAAACTTCGTTTTTATCGAGACCTATTCGCATGCGTGTTCCTCCTCCTGCTGCGCCTCCTCTTAGAGAGTTAATAACTGTCCACCCTTCGGCGTCAGTCTCTGGGTCGTTCCAATGAAAAACTATTTCTGGGGATTTATTTTCGTACTTCTGAAGTAATTCCTTTATCAATTTTAATTCTTTAGTTAGTTATAACAAATATAAAAAACTATCAAGGCTTAAAGTAAATTATAAACTAATTTTAAACGTTTGGCTGAAAAATTTTACCTGACGAATGATTACGAATTGCACCTGTTACACTGCTTAAACAATTTACCTCATTTCTATCTCTTAACACACCTAATAAACCAAAAATTAAGGCTTCCTTAAATTCAATAATTTCTTCGTTGGGTATTATGATTTTTGCATTCGAAAATTGCCGTATTCTTTGCATTAAAAAATCATTATAAGCTCCGCCACCGGAAACCAATACATCACTTCCAATTTTATTTACAGCGTTAGAAATTTGCAATGCGACGTGCTCAACAAACGTTCTTAATATATGCTCTGTTTTCAAATTCATTGCATCAACAAGAGGAAAAACATTGAGTTTTACCCATTCAACACCAAGGGATTTAGGCGCCTCCAATTTGTAAAAATCCAAATTATTTAACGCTGTTAATAATTCTTTATCTATCATCCCTAGCGAAGCTAAATGTCCCTTATCGTCATATTCTAGATCTAATTTTGACACATAATGATTCAGCACAACATTCACAGGACAAATGTCATAGGCCATTCTGCCATCATTACTTTCAAATGAGATATTCGCAAATCCACCTAAATTGAGGCAGTAATCATAATTGTAAAATAACAACCTATCACCAATAGGAACTAATGGAGCGCCTTGCCCGCCTAATTCTACATCTTGTAATCTGAAATCACATATAACTTTTTCTCCTAGGATTTCTGCTAATTTTTTACGATTTCCTATTTGATACGTTATTTTATTTTCTGGTTGATGAAGCGCTGTATGACCATGTGAGGAAATAATATCGACATGTGCTACTTTATAGGTTTTAATAAACTCCTTAATTCGTTCAGCTAAATAAATGGTATAATTAATATCAATTTCATTAAGGTCATCTATCGATTTATTTGTGAGATTTTTTAGAACAGCCTTCCACCGATCAGAATATGGTATCGTTGTAGTATTTATAATCTTAAAATTCCAACTATTTGTATACGAATAATTTGCATAGATAATATCAACACCATCTAAGGAAGTCCCAGACATTACTGCTATAACGTGATAATTGGATTTTAGCATATTAGTAAAAATAATATTACTTATTGAAAATACCGTAATAAAACTTTATCTTTGCATGAATTTTTTATCAAATCAATAATTAGATTTTTTTTATGGATTTTAGTTTAACAGAAGAACATATAATGATTCGTGATGCAGCACGAGATTTTGCCCAAACGGAATTATTACCTGGTGTAATAGAACGAGATAACGCGCAAACTTTTCCAGACGATTTGGTTCGCAAAATGGGTGAGCTCGGTTTTATGGGAATCATGGTAGATCCTAAATATGGCGGAAGCGGAATGGATACGATTTCTTATGTGTTAATTATGGAGGAGTTATCGAAAATTGATGCCTCTGCATCTGTTATGGTATCTGTAAATAATTCTTTAGTATGTTACGGCCTTGAAGCATATGGTACGGAAGAACAAAAGCAAAAGTATTTGACTAAGCTTGCTACTGGCGAGCAAATAGGTGCATTTTGTTTAAGCGAACCTGAAGCAGGTAGCGATGCTACATCACAAAGAACCACTGCAATTGAAAAAGATGATCATTATGTTATAAATGGGACAAAGAACTGGATTACAAATGGTGGACGATCAGATGTGTATTTAGTGATTGCGCAAACCGATAGAGATAAAGGACACAAGGGGATTAACGCATTCATTGTTGAAAAAGGTATGCCTGGTTTTGACATTGGGCCTAAAGAAGATAAACTTGGTATTAGAGGAAGTGATACCCACACACTTCAGTTTAATGATGTAAAAGTTCCTAAAGAAAATAGAATTGGTGAAGATGGATTTGGTTTTAAATTCGCAATGAAAACTTTATCTGGAGGACGTATTGGTATAGCGGCTCAAGCCTTAGGTATTGCCTCTGGTGCTTATGAGTTGGCATTAAAGTATTCTAAAGAACGTAAGGCTTTTGGAACCGAAATTTGTAATCATCAAGCTATTGCTTTTAAGCTAGCAGATATGTACACGGAAATTGAAGCGGCTAGAATGCTAGTTATGAAAGCTGCCTGGGTTAAAGACCAAGGTAACAATTACGACATGGCTAGTGCAATGGCTAAATTGTATGCTTCAAAAGTAGCCATGGAACAAACTGTTGAAGCTGTACA
This sequence comes from Winogradskyella sp., assembly GCA_013002225.1. Lineage (GTDB taxonomy): Bacteria > Bacteroidota > Bacteroidia > Flavobacteriales > Flavobacteriaceae > Winogradskyella. The sequence continues at coordinate 2,791 of JABDKL010000112.1, read as the reverse complement.
AATCCATGGTGGTAACGGTTTTGTTAAGGAATATCATGTAGAACGTTTAATGCGTGACGCTAAAATAACTCAGATCTATGAAGGGACTTCTGAAATTCAGAAAATTGTAATTTCGAGAGGTGTTATCAAAGGATAACTATAATTAAAATATAATTTAAAAGCTTTAAGATAAATTCTTAAAGCTTTTTTAGTTTTTAGAAAGCTCATTAATAACTAGACGTATTTCGCCATAAGAGTACCTATCGTTTAGTTGATGTTTTAAGTCTGATAAGTTTTCAAAAGTTTTGGTAGGAATGACTTTCTTTAGTTTTATAAAATTCGCTTCAGACATTAGATCAGTAATTTTCACTTCACCAGAATGTAAGAAACTAGCTAAATGCCCAAATATAGTATTGGTATTTAAGGCTCTCTCTAGCGCTATTTGTTCTATCGATTTGCCTGTTTTAAATAAGTCTAATGATATTTTCTTTGTATCTCCTTTTTGTCGTCTTGGTTTTACTTCCTGAAACGCGTCTATATCATTGGAGGTGTCAATTTCCTTCTCATTACAAAAATCAACGATTACTTTTAATATTTCATCTCCGTATTTCTCAATACGGGTTCTACCCATGCCATGAATTACCTTCAATTCTTGTTTAGTAGTTGGTAATAATTCACACATAGCATAAAGTGATTTTTGTGTAAATATTTGAAAGTGCACCAAATCTTCACGATTCGCTATAAGATTTCTTAGCTCTCTTAGCAATTCGAACAATTCAATATTTGTAGTTCCCGTAATTGCAGCCTTTCGTTTTTTATCTTGTTTGTCATTACTGATAAAAACAGATTTCCCTCTTAATTCTAAAAACTGCTGTGTATTAAAACTATTCTTCAAACCTTTAAAATAGAACAATTTTGTTGCTATTAATTCTTCTAAAGTTTCGAGGTGCTTATTAATATCCTTTTCAATGGCTTTATTATCGGTAGTAAATCCAGAATCTTTTAAAGATGGCTCAATATATAATGTAGTTTGATCATTAAAATAAGTAACCGCTTTTTTAAATCGATTCTGTAAAGTTGAATTTAATTCAGGAATATCTGTAGCATTCACAATTGTCTTTAATTGACTATTGAACGAAGAACTAACTTTGAGCAAATTGGTCACTTTATCCTTTATGCAACTAATAGGTTTTACTATGTTACCTTCAATACTTGCTTTATTTTTATAATAAATATCTAAAATTCTGTTTAAGGGATACAAAAACTTATAAAAGTTGAAAAAATCTGAAATCAAATCTAATTGATAGGCATGCTTTGATTTATTAAGAGCTTCTATATCCGGCTGATTTGCCTCTGCATTTTCATTAAATGCAATTACATTGATATCGCTTATAATTTGATTAGACGTAATCTTACTTTTAAGAACTAAACCCTCAAGAGACTTACAACGACTCAAAGCAACATAAGTTTGCCCATGAGCAAAGGCAGATTCAGCATCAATTATAGCATTCTCAAATGTTAATCCTTGGCTTTTGTGTATAGTTATAGACCACGCCAGTCTCAATGGTATTTGCGTATAACTTCCTATTTTGTCTTCAATAATGGCCTTTGTTTTAGGATCAATAGTATATCGAATATTTTCCCATACTTCCGGTTTGGTGATTATGTTAAAATCGTCATCAGGGCATCTAACAACAACTTCATTTTCATTTAATAAAATTACTTTTCCGATCTTACCATTATAATAACGCTTTTCCTCAGCGCTATCATTCTTAATAAACATTACTTGTGCTCCAACCTTTAATTTTAACTCATGCCTATTAGGAAAGGAATGTTCGGGAAATTTCCCATCAATTTCTGCACTATAGATAAATTCTTTTTCCTTAAGCTTATCGAGTTCAATACGGTTTAGTTTGGTCGCTTTATGATTGTGGGTTGTAAGGGATATATAACCATCATTTTCGTTGGGTATAAAACCTGGAATAAATCTTTTATTTAATTCATCCGCAGAAGACTGACTTAACCGATTGTTTCTTACTTCGTTCAGAATATTAATAAAAGCTGGATTTTCTTGTCTATAAATATGTCGTAATTCTATGGTGACCGCATTGCAATTTTGGTATGCGTTACTGCTAAAGAAATAACTATTTTTATAAAATGGTTTTAATAAAGTCCATTCTTGTTCATTAACTACAGGTGATAATTGTTGAAGGTCGCCAATCATCAATAATTGAACGCCACCAAAGACCGCGTCTCTGTTTTTAAAGCTTCTTAGTGTTTTATCTATTCCGTCCAATAAATCAGCCCTAACCATACTAATTTCGTCTATCACTAACAGGTCCAAAGACTTTATTAAGTTGATTTTAGTTTTACTAAACTTCCTATTTCTATTAGTTCCCGTACGTAATTCGTCTTCAGGTAATAGTGGCCCGAAGGGCATCTGGAAGAAGGAATGTATGGTTACACCTTTAGCATTAATAGCTGCAACACCAGTAGGTGCAACCACTACCATACGCTTTTTTGACTGGTGTTTTAGTTTATGTAAAAACGTAGTTTTACCAGTACCTGCTTTCCCTGTTAAAAAAATATTTCTATTAGTAGTATTAACGAAATTCCAGGCTAGATTAAGTTCTTTATTTTCTTTCATATAATGGTAGAAAAACTGAAAGATAATAAAACATTAATTTTAAATCAGGATATTATATAAAACAAAACACCCTTACTATATGACTAGTAAGGGTGTTTAAAAAAGGCGGCGACCTACTCTTCCACAAAAAAGCAGTACCATCGGCGCAAACGGGCTTAACTACTC
>JABDKL010000095.1 GCA_013002225.1 Winogradskyella sp. | reverse complement strand
AGGTAGTGGCGAGATAGATGATCATATTACTAATGTCTATAATTCTCAAACATCATTTGCTTTTGGAGTTACCACAGAGCTTCTTTTACCTTTTTATAAAAATAAATGGAGCATTGTTGCATCCCCTAAAGTGATATCCTTTAAGGAATCTACGTCTGAAGGAAGAAATAATGAAAATATTGGAGTTAATGTTACTCTAAATCAGTCCTTAAAGTTTACCTATATTGAGGTGCCAGTAGGAATTCGCCACTATTTTAGAATATCGGAAGAGAATTTAATTTACCTGAATACTGGTATTGTTTTTAACCTAATGATGAATACTGATTTAAAGGAAGATTTTACGTATAACGATGACCAGGCATTTTCGGTGGATGTAGAAAGACGAGAGACTAATACTGATAGTTCGAATACAGGGTTTTATTTGGGCTTGGGATATGCTTATAAGAAATATGCTTTGTCCATAAACTATTATTCCAAAAACAGTATTGGAAAAAATAATGAGTTTGAATTCGATACTGGTGGTATGTATACCTTAATGGCTTCTATCAGTATTTTATAGCTTATGAATGCTTTTTATTATAAAGATATTGTAATTTCAGAAATAAATTACAAGCAATATGTAATGTAGCTCAGTGTTAATGAACTAAAAGTTGAAGAAGTTCCTTGTGCAGAAATTGCAAAACAAGAAGGGTTACTACGTTGTTCTACAATGCCGTTAATAAGGGATTAAATTACTTTCTGTATAAAAAGTAGTTATTAACCAAATTAATATATTCACGCTTGGCTTCATCTTCACTTATATTTTGAACCTGAAATAGCGCATTGGTTTTAAAAGCATTAATGATAGGTTTACGACTACTTGGTCTGCTGTAATTATTAGTTGCTTTTTTATAATAGGCGTATAGGCGAAGTAAAAAATCTGCAGGAAACGGTTCTGTATGGTCGTTTACGCGTTCCACTGCAGTATCAAATTCTATATCTAACTCTTCAGAACTCATTTCATTTCGGCTATAATACTTTCGCCACCACGAACTTTTTGGTTTAATTCTACTTTAATATCTGCATTTAAAGGTAAAAATAAATCTACTCTTGAGCCAAACTTTATAAATCCGGAATCTGCGCCTTGGATGGCTTTAGTATTTAGTCTTGCATAATTAACAATGCGTTTTGCCATGGCGCCAGCAATTTGTCGGTATAAAATTTTACCAAATTTTTCATTTTCTACAACCACAGTAGTACGCTCATTTTCTTCACTTGCTTTTGGGTGCCAGGCTACCAGATATTTACCAGGATGGTACTTACTATAACTAACATTACCACTTATAGGATATCTGGTAACATGTACATTAATAGGGGACATAAATACGGATACCTGAATGCGTTTATCTTTAAAAACTTCATTTTCAAATACCTCTTCAATAACCACAACCTTCCCATCTACGGGAGATAGAGCTTGTTCTTCATTGGGATGGGTATGTCTTTTTGGATTTCTGAAGAACTGAAGAATAAGAAGAAACAATACTAAAATTGCAATCATTGACCCTTTTCTCCACCATTCGTTGATTATAAATTCATCTATTAAAAAAAACGAACCTACAACCACTACCAGCGTGATAAATATAATTTTATGACCCTCTTTATGAAACATAATTAATAATTCTTAAGAATAAATAAACAAATGGTGCTGCAAATATAATACTATCTAGGCGGTCTAATAAACCACCATGACCTGGCATAATTACACCGCTGTCTTTTACATTTGCCTGACGCTTAAATTTTGATTCTATTAAATCACCAAGAGTTCCAAAAACACTTACTATAATGGCCATTACAAGCCAGTTTGTAGATGTTATAGTTGCTGTATAAGTTGAAATAAAATAACTCGCAATACATGCAAAAAATAAGCCTCCTAGGAAACCTTCTACGGTCTTTTTGGGTGAAATGCTAGGAAACAGTTTTTGTTTTCCAAAATTTTTGCCAACTAAGTAAGCTGCACTATCATTAACCCATACCAATATGAAACAGCCTAATAATAGAAAGGGGTTAAAGAAATTTAAATGGTTGGCAATTAAAAATAGGAATACAAATCCACTGGATAGATAAAAAGTTGTTGCTATATAACGCTTAGACTCAAACAACGGAATTTTCTTCTCGGTAAACAGATCTTTTATTAGAATGAGATTTACAAATATAGTTATCACAAGTAAAATCTGAATAGCTTCCTTACTTCCCGTTACCTCATTACCCTCTAAACAGGAATACCAAAAGCCACCATAGAGTAAAATGAAAATAAGATACTGTACAAAGGATTTTAATTTTATAAGCTTGCTAAACTCTATTAAACATAAAATACCAAAAAGGGCCAATAGAAAAGAAAGTGCTTCCTGGTAGTACAAAGAACCAATGAGTAATGCAACATAGATAGCACCAGAAATACCTCGTATTAAAAACTCTTTCATTATAAATCCTCTAATAGAAGTAAATATAGGTTTTTGGCACTACTGCCATACGTTAAAAAATCTTTGTCATCAGCTGTTTTAAAATGCTTAATAGTAGTAATATTTGTAGGGATTTTTTCTTTGCTTTTTTCCTTAATACCTTTTAATCCTTCACCAATATTTTCTACAAACTGACTTGTAGTTGCATAAATAATAAAATTATCTGGTAATTCTCTTAGTTTTTTCTCTGCAATTTGATTAGAAGAAATTAAAAGCGAACCATCGTCCGATATGAGGTATTCACATGTTGAAAAAAAGTAAGTACTTTCAGATACTTTTGTCGTACTATTAAGATTAAAATCTTTAAATAATGCTTTTAATCTGTCATCAATTAAAAACGGTTTATCGTTATGCCATTGATTTTCTTGGAGTATTAATTTAAAACTATCTTTAACTTCCTGCAGGTTCTCACAATATAAAAACTTGCCTCCATTGGCTTTAAAATTAATCGTAAAACGTTCATCGACGGGCAACTTAACTTCAGGCATATATTTGCCTCTATCTTGATTTGGTATGCTTTCTTCAGACTGATCAGACTTTTTTCCGAAGAGTTTACGAAATAAGCTCATTTAATAGTTGCTATTAATACAGATTGTAGTGATTTTCTCAAATATAAAAAAACTTAAATTAACAATTAGTCAATTTAAGTTTTTTATATGATGGGCTTAGGTTTTACTCTTCCTCTTCAGCTATTATTTCATTTTTTTTGAAAGCTCTTTTTCCAAAGATTTTTTCAAGATTATCCTTAAAAATAACTTCTTTTTCTAAGAGAACCTCCGCTAATTCGGTGAGCTTGTCTTTATGTTCTTCAAGCAGCTTTATGGCACGCTGATATTGTTCTTCTATAATACTGGAAATCTCTTTATCAATAAGCTCAGCAGTTTGCTCACTATATGGTTTTGTAAATCCATATTCAGATTGACCTGATGAGTCATAATACGTTAAATTACCGACTTTATCACTAAGTCCATATACCGTTACCATGGCTCTGGCTTGCTTTGTAACCTTCTCTAAATCACTTAAAGCTCCAGTAGATATTTTATTGAAAATCACTTTTTCTGCTGCTCTACCACCTAATGCAGCACACATTTCGTCTAGCATTTGTTCCGGTCGCACAATTAATCGTTCTTCTGGTAAATACCATGCAGCGCCTAGTGAGCGTCCTCGTGGAACAATGGTTACTTTAACAAGTGGTGCAGCATGTTCTAGCATCCAACTTACCGTAGCATGTCCTGCTTCATGAAAAGCAACCGCTCGTTTTTCGTCAGGGGTAATAATCTTATTTTTCTTTTCTAAACCACCAACAATTCGGTCTACAGCATCTAAAAAGTCTTGTTTATTAACTGCTTTTTTACCCTTTCTAGCAGCAATTAATGCGGCTTCATTACAGACATTAGCAATATCAGCTCCAGAAAATCCTGGTGTCTGTTTGGCCAAGAAATCAATGTCTAATGTTTCTTCTTTTTTTAATGGACGTAAGTGTACTTCAAATATTTCTTTACGTTCCCTAACATCTGGCAGGTCTACGTAAATCTGACGATCAAAACGCCCAGCACGCATTAAAGCATTATCTAATACATCTGCACGGTTAGTTGCAGCGAGTACAATTACATTTGTGTTAGATCCAAAACCATCCATTTCTGTTAACAGCTGATTAAGGGTGTTTTCACGCTCATCGTTAGATCCTGAGAAGTTGTTCTTTCCTCTTGCTCTACCAATAGCATCTATTTCATCTATAAATATAATTGAAGGTGATTTTTCTTTAGCTTGCTTAAATAAATCTCGAACACGAGAAGCACCAACACCGACAAACATTTCAACAAAATCAGATCCAGATAAAGAGAAGAAAGGCACCTTCGCTTCTCCAGCAACAGCTTTTGCCAATAACGTCTTTCCTGTTCCAGGAGGTCCTACAAGTAATGCTCCTTTAGGGATTTTACCACCCAACGCTGTATATTTTTCTGGAAATTTTAGGAAGTCAACAATTTCCTGTACTTCCTCTTTTGCACCCTCTAAACCAGCAACATCTTTAAATGATGTTTTGGTGTCTGTTTTCTCATCAAAAAGTTTTGCTTTAGACTTACCGATATTAAAAATTTGACCTCCGGCGCCTCCACCTCCTCCAGAAGACATGCGTCGCATTATAAAAATCCAAACGCCAATAATTAATACAAAAGGTAAAAGAGTTAATAGAAAGTCGCCCCAAACATTTTGTTCCGTATCAAAAGAAACGGTTGTATCTAGATTGTTTTCTGCCTTAACTTCTGCTATTTCTTCTTGAAATAATTTTAGATCACCAAATTCAAACTTATAATTTGGAACCGATGAAACAGATGGAAGAATAGATTGTGGTTTCGATTTTTCGTGAACTTGTTTCGTTTTAGCGTCTTTTGTTAAATAGACCCTTGCTTCGCGATTGTTTATAATCTCTACACGCTTAACATCTCCATCTCTTAAGTAATTGAAAAATTCCGTTGGTGTAGTTTTACTACCCGTTGAATCCCCAAAACCTCCTGAGAATAATTGTATTGATAAAAATACAGCGATTATAACCCCGTAAATCCAATACGGACTTAGCTTAGGTTTTTTATTTGATTTTTTATTGTCTTTTGCCATCTTGTTGCCGCAAATGCGGTAATCTTTTTATTTAGTAATTCGTTTCTATTTCAGTGGTTTTTGCGTCTCCCCAAAGACTTTCTATATCGTAATATTCTCTTATGTGTTTTTGGAACACATGAACTACCACATTAATATAATCCATTAAGACCCATTCCGCATTATCAGATCCTTCGATATGCCATGGTTTATCTTTAAGGGATTTACTAACTTGTTTTTGTATGGAATTGACGATTGCGTTAACTTGTGTATTAGAAGTTCCTTCACAAACAATAAAATAATCACAAACCGTATTTTCTATTTCTCTTAAGTCTAAAATTGTAATTTCTTTACCTTTAACCTCCTCGATTCCACCAATTATTGTCGTAATGAGTTGGTCTGCATTGGTTTTTTCTTTCGTCATTAATTTTAATTAATTTTATGCAAAGTTATTATTTTTTTAGTTCTTGTTAGCTCTTATTGTCATAAGAAAACCATAAAATAAAATTGCCTTTTCATGTATATAATCAAACTTGATGCCATTGACTCTACAAATAGTTATTTAAAAGAGATGGCCTCCGCAGTGTTACCAAAGGACTATACAACGGTTATGGCAGAGATACAAACTAAAGGAAGAGGGCAGATGGGTACGCAATGGGAAGCAGAGACAGGCAAAAACCTTACAGCTAGCGTGTTCAAAATAAATAAACAATTAAATATTGACAAGCAATTTTATATTAGTATGGTGGTCTCGTTGTCCATATATAAGGCATTAGAAACATTTAAAATGCCACAGTTATACATAAAATGGCCTAACGACATTTTGTCAGCAAATAAGAAGTTATGCGGAATATTAATTGAAAATGTCATTAAGCGTACTACATTACAAGGGTCTGTCATTGGCTTTGGCTTAAATGTAAATCAACTTAATTTCGAGAATTTACCAAATGCAACATCAATGAAAATTATATCGGGTAGAACAATTGACAAAGAGGAAGTGCTCTCTTCTATACTAAAAAAAATAAAGCACTACTTTGATCAATTAGAAAAGGAAAATTATACAGATATAAAAACTGAATATGAAAGTCTATTGTTCAGAAAAGGAAAGCCGTCTACCTTTAAATTAAGAGATGATAAAACCTTCCCTGGAATAATAAAGGGTATTGAAAACAACGGAAATTTAAAAGTAATGGTTGAAGATGAAATTATAAAAACCTTCGATCTAAAGGAGGTAACGCTATTGTACTAAATAGCAGTTTTCATGTTGGTCACTAAAGTCTCTATAAACTTGTTTATAGGTCCTTTAATCATCATTGCCATCATTGCATTAAATTCTCCAGTAAAAGTTAATTGAACATCGCTTTTACCTTGCTCAACCATTGTGATATCGGCAATTAGTGAGAAGTCTAATTTACCACCAGCTGCACCCAAAACAATTTTATTATAAGGTACTGTTTCCTTTTTCTTTAAAATAATTTCAGGCATGCCTTTTAACGCAAATAGAAATTTATCATTTTCTAATACCTCAAATTTACTAATGTTCTCTGGCATTAGTGTTTCGAAGTTTTTAACATCGGATAAAAAATTAAAGGTTTCTTCCGGAGTTTTATCTAAGGTAACTTTAGGTGATTCTAAATTCATGTTTAATTTTTTAGGTGTTCAATGATTTAATAAGTTTTCATAGGAGAAAAATTATCCATGCATTTGTCTTTAACATTTGCGTTTAAATTCCTTCCCATTCACTGGGATTAGCATTCCAATCTGCTAAAACAGTACGTTGCGCTTCAGTTATATAATGGGTGTCAAGAGCTTGCTCTAATAAATTTTCATAATTACTTAGGGTGTGCAATTCTATTTTTGACTTTTCGAAATTAGTTTTAGAAACATCAAATCCATAAGAAAATATAGCAACCATGCCTTTAATAGTTACCTCTGCCGATTTTAAGGCTTCAACCGCATTTAAACTACTTTTACCTGTACTAATTAAATCTTCTACCACAACTACAGTCTGTCCTTTTTCTATATAGCCTTCTACCTGATTCTGGCGACCGTGTTTTTTAGCTTCTGGTCTTACATAAACAAAAGGAAGGTTTAAATAATCTGCCACTAAAGCACCAATACCAATAGCGCCAGTTGCCACACCTGCAATGATATCTGGTTTGCCATAATGATCTTCGATATGCCTAGCCATTGTTTCTCTAACATAATTCCTTATAAGTGGATAAGATAATACAATTCTGTTATCACAATAAATAGGTGACTTCCATCCAGAGGCCCAAGTAAATGGGTCATTGGGCTGGAGTTTAATAGCATTAATTTGCAATAAAACTTCAGCTGTCTTCTTTGCAGTTTCTTTATTAAAAATCATGTGGCAAAATTAACGATTTTTATAACTTTTATATTTTTTAATGGTAAATTAATTTTTGAATTTTACAGATTACATTTAAAAACAATATTTTTACATTTATAAAGTTGAAAAGCTACCCTTTCTATGTACACTATTTATGTTGGTGATAAGCCCATAATTTTAACTTCAGAACATTTAAGAGAAACGGATTTTAAATCGTTTTTATTAAAAACCGTTAATATTGGTAAAATTATAAAGACACTAAATAAAACTGATCTAAAAGCTGTACATCTCATTCATAAAAATCCAGAAAAACTTTTGAAAAACTTTCTCAAACTATTGCCTAACGTTGTAGCGGGTGGCGGAAAGGTTTTTAATGCACATGGTGAAGTTCTTTTCATTTATCGTAATGATAAATGGGATTTACCCAAGGGGAAGGCTGAGAAAAAAGAGACTATCGAAGAGACGGCTTTGAGAGAGGTAGAAGAAGAAACAGGTGTGAAAAGATTACGAATTACAAAGCCATTACCAACTACATATCATATTTTTAAGCGTAACGGCAAGCATAAAATTAAAGTTACATACTGGTTTGAAATGACCACCGATTTTAATGGAAAACTATCACCTGAAGAAAATGAGGGTATTTCAAAAGTCGAATGGCTGGACGAAAAAGCATCTAAAACTGCGTTAGAAAATAGTTACGCCAACATCAGAGTTTTAGTTTAGTCAGCCTCAGCTGTTCTCCCTGCTCTGTAACCATAAGCAATATATCTGGGACCTCCCGACCAAGCGCCATAATATCTGTAACCAATGGGAGAATGTGGATTATAATCGCCGTAACTGGTTCCGGTATCATAATAGCCTCCACCACGATATCCGAATCCGCCTAACTCATCATCACTTTGTGGCCAATCTTTATTTGTAGCATTTCCAAAGTTTAGTATACCATCACCATGAGTACCCCTAAATTGACGTCCCAGCGGATTTCCTATAGTAATTACTTTTTCCCAAACGCTTCCGCTAAGATCCATAACCCAATAATAAGATGCGCCAAATACGGGTCTTGTCTGGTCATTAAGTTCACTCTCATCGGATTGATTTGAATTTGTTAATTCAGAATCCATAGTTACATAGCGCTCAAGCTGATCATAATTATTTGTACCCCAAGGAAATTCTGATGATATTGGCTGTGAAGGTCCTCTTGCTGCTTTTTCAAATTCTAACTCCGTGATTGGTCTTAAAGCAGCCCAGTCGCTATAAGCCAACCCATCAGTAAAACTCACATAGTTCATTGGTCGATGTGGGCTTTCTGTATAATAATGATTATTTTTAAATTTTATACTTCCTCTTTTTTTATAATAGTCCCTACCACCAATAGGAGATCTTAGGTAGGTCCAATTGTCGGGAATACCGTTTAGAAATTCTGCATACTGACCTTGGGTTAGTTCATATTTCATTACATAGAATGCATTATAGCCCTTAGGGAAATTAGACGGTATAGGCCCTTTTTGGTCGCCATTATACAACGTTTCTTCGCTCCAATAATAAAGTGCATTTTTTATTGGCCCAACCTCAATTTCATTTTCTGAAGAAATAGTTATTAACCCAGCTGGCTTCCCATTAGCATCACTTTTGTATAATGATGCTCTATTTATCGCTTCCTTATCAGGGCTTCCGATCGTAAAACTACCTTTGGGAATATAAACCATCTCTACACCATGAACAGAAAGTCCCTTAAGTTTACTCCAGCTTATGTCTTGATTGGTTGTGTCTAAAGCAATTTGTAATTTATAGTTGGCCGCACCCCGAAATGATTTTGGAGGATATATAAAAAAACCTAAACTATCACTTGATACCTCTATAAAAGGCGGTTTATCATTTTTGGATCTGTTCTTTAAAATACGGTGTCCTGTAGGTGCTAATTTGGCGTGGTTGTCCCAATAGCCATTAAATTTCATAAATACCCAAATGGCATCATGGTTTTTTGAGTTGTGCCAGCTGTTTTTCCATGAAATATCAAAAATCACACTTACAGGTGTATTTGCCACATCATCTCTATCTACTGCTCTAACATTCGTGACTTTTAATTCGGTTGAGAAACTATAATTTTGAATAACTAGTGTAAGAGCAATTAGGAGTAAAAAATTTTTCATGATGACTCATCTTTAAAAGTTTTTACCTAAGTTACTTTAATATAGGTGTTTAACAAAATTTTTTAGATCGTATGATCGTTGTTACTCATAAATAAGGTAAACTGGGTATTGTAGATGGGCTTTTTCGTAATTTTCACTCTTCTTGTGTATCCAGTCCAATTGTGCGAACCAATTATTTGCAAAATCTTCATCGTAACTTACTTTAATATTGTATTCTACTTGTAGTTCTGGGTTGGACTTTAATAAATCTCGGGCTTTATCTTCCCAAACGTAAGGTGAAAAGCCTTCTTTCTGTTGTAAAATAGTATCAAAGAAATTCCAGTTAAAAAAAGAATCTGGAGCTGTAGGCTCTAACGTTTCGATTAAATAACGAATAGCTTTTTGATTTGTGTTTATCATATAATCGCCCTGATTAAACCTTAATTTTTCTTTTGATGATTTTACTTTGGTATTATAATGCGAATAATGACCCTCATAGGGATTTCTACGCGTTTGATAATCATCAATTTTATATGAAGTTACAGTGAGGGTAGTGTCCCTTTTAAATTGCGTAAACGCCACATTGTTAAGTTCCAATAAATTTATAACGTTATGCCAGCCCTGTGGAATTACATAGGCTTTTGGTATCATGACAGAATCAGTTGCATTAAAATAGTTTTGATATGAAACCTCTTTAGTGAATGGTTTTGACCTATCGTATTTGAGGCGTTGAGCACCTGTTAATTCACTTAATACCATTTCACCTTCATAGCCTTTAAATTTTAAAGTTGAAGATTGAGTGGTGTCTACCTGCCATGCTATAGGATAATAATCTCCAGCAGACCATGATTCTGCTTGTTCTTTTCTTAGCTCAGTAATTTTACTGCCTTGTTCTTCAGTGATCTCTATCATGCTCTTCATAAGCTCGTAGGTACCTTCGACTCGTTGTTTATAGGGTTTTAGCATATGTGTTTCTACCATCATGCCAAGCGTATTAAACAAGGTGGTGTAACCGGTCGAATATCTTGGACTATCCATAAACTGAGAGAAACCCGTTTCTGGCGTTCTGTTAAACACATTGACGTAGGGTGTAATGTCCCAGGATTTTGATTGTAACTTTTGCTCTAATTCTGGCATAACTTGAGTGTGTAGATATGCCCCAAGCTTACCACCCAATTTATTGTGTTGTGTAAATAAGTGAGTGAGTGTGTATTGGTAATCTGCGCCATTACTCACGTGGTTATCTATAAATACATCTGGTTGAATTAGATGAAATATCTTAGCGAAGGCTTTAGCATTTTTAGTATCGGCTTTTATGAAATCACGATTTAGGTCAAAGTTTCGTGCATTGCCCCTAAACCCGTATGCTTTTGGTCCATTTTGATTGGTGCGGGTTCCCGAATTTCTATTTAAACTTCCACCGACATTATAAATTGGTATAGTAACAAGAACAGTTTGTTGTGGAGCTTCTACTTTACCTTGTGCAATATCTCTAAATAACATCATAGTAGCATCAATTCCATCTGATTCACCTGGATGAATTCCATTATTGATGAGAATAATTCTGTTTTTACGTCTAATCGCGTCAAAATCATCACCAGTATTTGCCATATTAAAAGTAACGATATGTAAAGGCTTGCCAGAATCAGTTTCGCCTATGGCTTGAATTGAAACTTCTTTGTAAGCATCTGCTAAATCGGTATAGAATTCAATGGTTTCTTTATACGTAGCTGTCTCTAAACCATTACTCTTTTCGAAAACCGTAGTAAAATCAATTTTAGATTCAACGTTTTCTACATTGTTATTTTTTTCGGAACATGAGGTGACTAGCACTAGTAGAATTAAAAGGTTTTTCATTGTGAAATAGGATTGTTAGTCAAACTTACAGATTTAAAGTTATAAAAATTGTCACCACCATAATTTTCAGATTAGAAAAATGACTAATTTTGCAGAACTTTTAAAATTTAGAGAATGCAACAGACTACAGACACTATATTAATGATTCGTCCTGCAAGTTTTAGAATGAACGAGCAAACAGCTGTAAATAATTATTTTCAGGAAGATTTAGACATTAAAAATGCTGAAATTAATAATAAGGCACAACAAGAGTTTGATGATTTTGTTGAAAAATTAATGGCTGTAGGTATAAAAGTAATCGTGGAGCAGGATGATAAGTTAATGGATACCCCAGATTCAATTTTTCCAAATAATTGGGTAAGTTTTCATAGTAATGGTGATGTTGCAAAGTATCCGATGTTTGCAGAAAATAGAAGACGCGAACGCAGGGATGAAGTTTTTATACGTTTAGAGGAAGAGGGTTTTAAGATCGAAAACATTATTGACTATACATCTGCAGAACATGAGGGTGTTTTTTTAGAAGGTACAGGTAGTATTTTAATGGATCGTGTTAATAGAAAAGCTTATTGTGCCTTGTCTCCACGAGCAGACGAAGATTTATTTATTGAGTTTTGTGAAGATTTTGAATATACACCAATCATTTTTACTGCTAATCAAACTGTAGATGGGGAAAGATTACCAATATATCATACTAATGTAATGATGTGCCTGGCAGAGAATTTTGCAGTAATCTGTTTAGATACCATTGACGATAAGAAGGAGCGTAAAAATGTGGTTAAGCATTTAAAGCAAGATGGCAAAGAGATCATTTCTATTACAGAATCTCAAATGAATCAATTTGCGGGTAATATGCTACAATTACGAGGGAGCGATGATAAGCGTTATTTGGTAATGAGCGAAGCTGCGCATAAAAGTCTGAATAAACAACAGATCGAAAATATAGAAAAATACTGTTCTATTATTTCGAGTTCTTTGGATACTATTGAAACTTGTGGTGGTGGTAGTGCACGTTGTATGATGGCTGAGGTATTTTTACCAAAAAATTAATCTAACCTTAACCTTTAGGGGCAGACTTAGGAAGTTCTATATAGAATTTACTTCCTACAGTCTCTGTGCTTTCAACCCAAATTCTACCTTCATTGAGCTCAATTAAGTCTTTGGCAATGGTTAATCCCAAGCCAGTGCCTTTTTCATTTTTTGTGCCAACTGTTGTGAAGTTTTTATTAGCATTAAAGAGTTTGTCAATATTCTCTCGGGAAATACCAACACCTGTATCTTCTACACAAATAAGAGCTTTACCATTAACATCCTGGTTAGAAATTGTAATTACATCGCCTGTTCTACTAAATTTTACGGCATTGGTAATTAAATTCTGAATTACGATTTCAATCATGCTTTGGTCTGCATAGACAAAATCGCGTTGAGACTCATCAATTAATACAATTCTTTTGTCCTCAACTTTTTGTTCTACTAATGCAATCTTGGTACGGAAAACATCTTGAATATTAAACAACTCTGGTTTTGGCTCCAGATTTTGCATCTGTGATTTAGACCAGTTTAATAAATTAAATAGAAGAGAGGATGCATTATTTGCATTTTCACTTAACTCTGGGATTAGATCATTAAATTCTTCTTGAGAAATACTCTCTTCTTTTAATAAATCTAAAAACGCTTTAATAGAAGAAATAGAATCCTTAAGGTCATGTGAGACAATAGAAAACAATTTGTCTTTTACTTGATTAACTTCTTCTAGATGGTGGGTTTGTTCTAGAATGGCTTCATTTCTTACACGTTCCTGATCTAATTTTTCGGTCTGTTCTGCAAGGACTACCTTAAAAGAATTCCGCTTTAAATAGCTAACAATTAATAAAGATAAAGCTATTAAAAGTGC
>JABDKL010000202.1 GCA_013002225.1 Winogradskyella sp. | reverse complement strand
TTTTCCTGTGCACTCGCGGCATCGACAAAAAAGGACATCAATACTAGGGAAGTTAATTTATACATGGCTCTAAATATTATATAGCGGTTATTTTTTTATAATCACTATAAAAATGAGTGAATGTCATTAAGCATAAATACGCTTAATATCAATGTTTTAGCACATATATAAAGTTAGTCTAATTGATTTGTAAAAGCAAATACAAACCTATTGCTGTAAATTTCTTCATAAGTTATAAGCTATATCCTTCGTCTAAGTGATGCCTGGAATCCGATTTATATAGATAGAAAATAATGCAGTTTTACGACGCTTAAATCTTTGTTAAAAAGTGAGTATGCAGGTTCGTTTTTATTAAATTAAGGCAACTAAAATAAATACTTAAACATATGACAAAGACCATTATATTAAAGCAGAGACCTCAAGGAAAACCAACACTTTCAGATTTTAAGATTATTTCTGAGGATACGGATTTAATAATTAAAGACGGCGAACTTAGTCTAGAAACACTTTATGTTTCTGTAGACCCTTATTTAAGAGGTCGAATGAGTGATGCAAAATCTTATGTTGAACCATTTAAATTAAACCAGCCCATACATTCTGGTAGCATAGCTAAAGTCATGGACTCAAAAAATGACAAGTTTAAAAAAGGTGATTATGTATCGGGTATGATAGACTGGAAAACCAAACAAATCTCTAATGGTGAAGGCCTGACAAAGGTAGATGCTTCTAAAGCAGATCTAAGTGCTTACCTAGGTGTGTTAGGAATGACAGGACTTACAGCCTACACTGGATTAACCCAAATAGGAAAACCTAAAAAAGGTGAAACTCTAGTGGTTTCTGGTGCTGCAGGAGCTGTTGGTAGTATTGTTGGGCAGATTGGTAAAATTTTAGGATTAAAAGTTATTGGAATTGCCGGAACTGATTCTAAGGTCGACATGCTAAAATCTAAATTTGGATTCGATGAAGGTATTAATTATAAGACCACCAAAGATATGAAAGCAGCGATTGCTGAAGCTGCACCAGATGGTGTCGATGTATATTTTGACAATGTAGGTGGCGAAATATCTGATGCTATATTATTTAATATAAACCGATTTGCAAGAACAGTAAATTGTGGCGCTATAGCTGTCTATAATGAAACAGAACTACCAACTAGTGTAAGCGTTCGCCCCTTTTTAATCAAAAAGAGTGCACTTATGCAAGGCTTTATTGTCTCTAATTTTGAAGATAAATTCCCTGAGGCCATTAATCAATTATCGTCATGGTTAGCTGAGAAAAAGCTTACCTATGAAGAAACCATAGTTGAAGGTTTTGAGAATATACCGCAAGCTTTTATCGATCTATTCGAAGGAAAAAATAAAGGAAAGATGATCGTTAAAGTATAGTATACAAATACTTTCTAAGATATCTAATTAAAAAAAGAACATCTGAATTATGTTCAGAGATTAAATAACAATTAAAACAAGAAAAGATTATGAACGTATTATTTGTATTAACATCACATGACAAACTAGGTGATACAGGAAAGAAAACAGGATTTTGGGTAGAAGAATTTGCCAGTCCTTATTATGCCTTGCTCGACAAAGGTGCGCACATTACTATTGCCACCCCAAATGGAGGCGCAGCACCAATTGACCCGAGCAGTGAAACAGAAGATGCTCAGACAGATGCTACAGATCGTTATTATAACGATGAACAGGCAAAAGCACGTATCGCGAATACTAAGGTACTGGCCAACATGAATCCAGATGATTTTGACGCTGTTTTTTATCCAGGTGGTCATGGCCCGCTATGGGATCTAGCTTCAGATAAAGCCTCAATTGCATTGATCGAAAAATTTAATAGTCAGGATAAGCCTGTGGCATTTGTATGTCATGCGCCTGCAGCTTTAAAAGATGTAAAAGATACCAACGGAAATCCATTAGTAAAAGGTAAAAAAGTAACAGGTTTTACAAATTCTGAGGAAGAAGCTGTTGGTCTCACAGATGTCGTTCCGTTTTTAGTTGAAGACATGCTAAAAGCAAATGGAGGCATATATTCTAAGAAGGACGACTGGTCAGTGTACGCATTAGAAGATGGAAACCTTATAACTGGTCAAAATCCAGCTTCATCAGAACTTGTGGCTGAAAAACTACTTGATCGTATAAAGGAATAAACAACACATTTTAAGTCTAAAAGGCTGTCTTATTTTAGTAAGACAGCCTTTTTTTTTTACGTTAAGACTATTTACCAAAATATTCTTAACGTAAATTATAGGATAAGTTAACGAGGAAAAAAGACAAAATGCATTTAAATGACTTATTAGAAGTGTAATTAGTTTTCGATAGATTATAAGGTTCAACTTCTAAATACCAAGGCACTGACTTTTGTAAATCAAGGTTTTAGAATTATAATTTTGATTATATTTAGATAGTTAAATGAATCCCTCTTGTTTAGAATATTCTGTTTTATTGTTTTTGGATTACTGTGTTGTATATATCATACCACTCAAACCGAACAGTCCAAAACCGCTCAAATTTCAATCTTAAAAGAAGAAATTCGACGTGCCGAAAGCCCATTAATTGAACAACTTAAGGATAGTCTTGCTACAATTTATTCAAAATCTGCGGATGATTTTATAGCAAATAAAAATTATAAAGACGCTATAAACAACCTACTCAAAGCTGTTCCGTTATACGAAGCTACTGCAAATCTCAATGCCTTATCCAGTTGTTATTCTCGTCTTGGCAGTTCCTATTATAGGGTTTCTAATTATGAAAATTCACAATTATACTATTTTAAGTCTTTAAATCTTGAAGAGAGCTTAGGCAATAAAAAAGGTATTGCCATAAATCTGGAAAAAATTGGTGAAATCTATTTATTAACAATGGATCTAGACAAAGCAACCATTAATTTTAAACAAGCTATTGAGATTTATAAAAGTCTGAATGACGAAAAAGGCATTATCTATAAT
>JABDKL010000198.1 GCA_013002225.1 Winogradskyella sp. | reverse complement strand
TAAGCTCATCATTCTCATAAGTCGTTAATGTATCTAAATTTAGTTAAGTTATCTGTTAATAAATCCCAATTTACTTCTTCCTCAAGCATATAGTAATAATCATTCATATTTGCTTTTGGTTTTTTATGTAAACCACCTAAAGTGTAACGAATGTTTTCTAAAGCAGCCATTACGGGGTTTGAAGTATCAATTGATTCAATACAATCGTATCCTTTATACCACCCAAATTCTTGTGGTACAGCACACCCTAATAAATGAATTCTATCATTTTGTGAAATTACTTTGGTTTTATATAAAGCCGAAATTACTGAGAGTCGTCCCAAGGCCTTACCAAGATCGTGGTTAGGATGAGGGACAATATCGTTATAATAAGAAGCACCATATGAGAAAGCTATTTTTTGATATCCTAAATCTTTATATGTTTGATAACAAGTTGCGGCTTCATGAATAGTAGTTGCTTGAACAACAGCTACTTTTTCTACACCCTCAGGTAATTCAATTGAAGCCCATTTACGAGCATTTACTACAGATGCGTTTCTATCACACCAAACATCAGGTATAATAAATTCATTTGGTCGAAGTTCTTCGACCCATTTTAATAGACCAGCATCGTTAAACGCGACACCAAGCTCATGTAAGCTATTGTCTAAAATAATATAGCGCCCTTTATCACGCGCTTCTAAAAAATATTCTCGGTATGTCTCATCTTCTTCTAGTAAGTGAACTAACGCATAATCATAATCGTTAAAGTTTTCACTATCATAGAGAAGACAACGGGGAACTTCGTGGCTAACCTTTATTAACATAATCTTTTACTTTATAGTAAATATAAAACCTATTTTTTAAAATTCCACATTAAGTAGGCCAAATTTCATTTAAATCAAATGCTAATAGGGGATCATTAACATTAGGATTTCCAGATGACATAAATAGTAAATCTCCACCTGCAACTAATCCTCCATTATTAGAATATCTTTCTACATAGTTTTCTCCAAAAGAGAATGAACTTCTTTTAAATACTGTATCATTTTCAGTATCAATAGAACATAATTTACCTTCTGCATCAAATGTCCAAATAGTATCTCTTTTAGAATCGTATGTTACACAAACTCCTTTAGATATGAAATAAGGGTTATTAGTAGTTAATGTTAAATTTGTAATTACATTAAAATTAGAACCATCTATAATTGTTAAATTTGTACCATCAGTATTAACATAAAATTTATCAGTTGTAGGACAATATGCTCCAAAAGTTCTGCTTGATCTTTGTAAACCTGAGCCATAACTGGCACTTTTTAAGACTGTTCTTGAGTTTATGTCTATAACCCAATATTTTCCCTCTCTTTGAAGAAATACTTGACCTTTATTATTAGAAATAAGACCATTTAACGTAGGGTCATCTCCACCAGTTGACCCAGGATCTAATGAAGCACTAAGAGAAAGTGGGTTAGTGTTAAAAATTCTAAACTCACCAACATTTGCACCCCACCCAACAAGTTTTTGAGTTTCAGAGTCGTATGCAAGACCCCTCGATGTACCTAAAGTAAATGTTCTATAATCACTTATAGTGTCAGTTGAAAAATCATACTCTGTAATATGACCTTCACCACTAGTATTATCGTAATTATAATATTTGTTATTAGTTTGATCAACAACCCCAGTTCCTGAGTTTGCTGGGAATGATGATGATCCAGATGTAGGGAGGTAAGTAGTAACATTATAGGTGCTCCCACTAGAAAGAGTTGAAGCATCTACAATAGCATTTCCTCTAGGAGTTGTAGAATTTTTGTAAAGTGTATTAACATATACTTTATCCTCAGTAGTAGAATAATATAATTCAGAAGATACTATATCACCTCCTGAAATTTGGTAAACATTAATAGTTGAATGGGTAGGATAAGTTGATGGGTTAAATGATGAACCACAATTAGTCCAATACCCATTACTAGAAAGCCAAGAATTACATGAACTTACAGTAGTAAAATTTTGACCACTTACATTATTTACGGCTCCAATAAAAGCTTCATCTGTAGATCCTGTACCCCAGAATCTTACCGTACCTGTATCTCCTACGGGAGAACCTTTACTTGTGGCATCTTTAGCTATAATACAAACACTATTTTCTTCAGGACCTTCCCACCAAGTTAAACTACTATAACTTTGAGAAAAAGGACTTACACCTATAGATAAATCCCCTATTTGAAAGGTACCTTTTATATAATTTCCTGTATTTTTGGTAAATGGTCTTCTCATAATATTTTTACGCTGGCCAAAATTTGTTTAGGTCAAATGTTCGAATATAAGTTCCTTGGTTCCATACTAATAAATCATTACTTGTATCTAAAACTAAAGAGGTTTTACGCTTTGCAGCACCACCACTAACACCTGTGTACCCATCAAATCTATATTCTTTATAAAAAGTATCATCTTCACAATTTAGAGTAAAGAATCTTCTAGATTTATTAATACCCCATATTACATTTCTTTTTGGATCGTATACTAAATCTGTTACAAAAGTTGCTGATGAATATGGGGTTGAGTCTTGGACTAAAACCCTTTTAATGTATTCCCCTGTAGATCCATTTATTACAACAACCCAAGTATAACCTGTATTGCTTAAAATAGGAACGTAAAATTGATTATTTTGTGGGTTATAAGCTGGTCTATTAGTTGCTTGAAAGAAAAATTGTTGATAATTATTCCAGTTATCAAATGATTCTGTAGTAGCAGTTACTGTAGAATTATCAACCACAACCCATCCTTTAACACTACTACCACCAGTAAAACCATAATAAGGACATATAGTAATTTCAGGACTAGAGCATGGAAAAGCTGCTCGTGTATCTGAATCACTATAAGGTGATAAATCTATAGATTGAGTATTAGTTGTTAAATTTGATCCCGTATAAGTTATAACTAAATCATTCTTAAAAAGAAATAATTTATCATTTACTGGGTTAAAAGAAGCTCCATTAGGATAAAATGGATCCCATCTTATATCACCAAGAGGAATAGTAATGGCATCTGTAGTATTTTGAACTGTTTTTGTTGATAAATTAAATCTATAAAGTTTTGCATTAGACGCATTTGGGTTAATTGATGAACCTGCATATAGATCATTACTAGCAGTATCTATAGCTATAGGAAATATTCCTCTTTCTTGGTACTCATCCCAACTAAAAGTTGATTGGTCTTGCCAAAAGAAATTTATATCAGTCCAATATGAATACGAATTAGCTCCTGCAGTATAACTATTATTAGGAACCCAAGTATTATCTTGAACAAGACTAGCACTAGTACGAAGATATTCATCACTACCACTAAAATCCCCCATATCAAAATAATATGGACCTTCCCCATAGTTTAAATAAGTAGTGCTATCTGAGGGGTTGTAAAACATTGTAGGGATAAGATCAAAACCTCGAGCAGGATCATCATCACTTCCTGTAAATGGTGGAGGTGCTATATGTACTATTCTAGTTCTACGATCAAAAATAAATGAAGAATCATCTGTAATATTAGACCAATACCCATTAGTAATTAACCAATCGTAAGCATCATTTATATCTGTGAAATCGGTTTCACCTGATCTTGTAGGGAGAGTATTTATTGTATTTAGGAAAGCTGAGGTGGTTTTGTCCCCACCCCAAAATTCCACAGTACCAATATTACCAAGTTTAGATCCTTTATTTTCTGAAGGAAAATCTTTAGCTATAATATAAGCACTATCTTCTTGGGGACCATCCCACCATTGTTTACCTCCAGGGTTAAGGGTATAATCTTGATTTGTAACCCCTATTGCTAGGTTTCCAATTTGGAGAGTACCTTCTATTGAAGAACCAGTATTTCTAGTAAAGGGTCTATTAGCCATTTAACATTTTGGTTATAAATATTATAAACCAAACGCCTTAATGGTTTTTTCAAATGGATTACCTTCAATGTTTTTTACTTGATTAAGCATTTCCTCAGCTAATTCTCTTACTTCTTTTTGGGCATCAGGACTATTACGCAATTTTTGGAAGTGATAAAAACTTCTCCAATTAAACATAATATCCATAGAGATCTGTGAATTGAATGTTTTGAAGAAACGAGCCGATTCTTTAGCACGTTTACGTCCTAGAATAGGAGAAAAATATTCAAGCGCCTCATGATATAATTTATTTCCTTCTTCAGTATACATTCTTAACTTATCTTTCCAAACACCGCTCCAATCAGCAGGCCACATCATCTTATCCTCTTTTAACTCTTTATATCGAGCTGATTCTCCATTAATTGAAACTCCAACTCGGTGTTTTAGTAGGTGGATATGTGTTGCCTGATCTACATTTACTAGAAAATGTAACCCTGACTTTTCAAAGGGAGTATGATGACCTTCTGATGCTAACATTTTTAGTAGTTTATCTACTCTTGCTAGTTTATCTTCGGTTAAATCGCGTGATGTTGATGTCCAAGCTGATTGAGCATGGACTGTATCGCTCCCATAATGACCCAGTAATTCTACTGAGTTTGACATATTTTCGTTTATAGCCATTTATTTTGTTTTTTTAGGTCTTCCTCGTTTTGATTTTCTGTTAGCGTATGGAGTAGAGTATTTATATTCCATACAATATTTGTAATAAGATAATAACTCACCAGGCCAATTACAAAGTTCTTCTTCAAGCTCAGTACGAGTTATATTGAATGTTTTTGTAAATGCCTCGTATAATGCCTCTAGGCGAGCAGTTTCTTCCTTCCAATAATCCTCCATTAATCGCTTGTAGCGAGCAAGGTCAACAGCTAGTATATCTAATTGATCTGAATGATCATGGCGGTTAAGATCAACTTTTGTCTTGGCATTATGTAATGCTAGTTGGGCTTGCATAAAATATGATGACTCATTGAAATCACCATTAACGATACGCTCTTTTAGAGTCGCGCGTTTACTCAACGGCTTAATTCCGTCCGTATGACTGCGCCACCACATGAAGCGATTGTAATTTAACGGCTGATATCGCGCTAAATTCTCATGGACTACATCAAGTGAGTGTGTTAAAACTGATTCTCTAATAAAACTAAAACGCATCGCTTGGGTTTATGAATGGGATATTTTCGTAGGGTTTAATATACGCATCTCCTTCCTCATCTACAACTTGTTTTTGGGGAGGTTTTGGAATAAGGTTAGGAGCATTTTGGCGAGCCCATCTAATATATCCTGGGTTTAGGAGTTCAACTTCAGCTATAGTATAACCCTTGTATTTTCCGAACCTAAATGTCATTTAGATAAATCTAATCTACTTAAAATCATTTCATCCGAAGCACCTTCCATATAGAACACAAAACGATTACATTGTGCTTCGGTTCCAGTATGAACTACTTTATCCTGAAAGACTACTACGTGTTTAGGAACTACTTTATCCTTTAGTTGGATAGATTCGGTTGGAATTTTAACTACTTTCATTTATCTAATGTATTACCTAGTTCAACATCTTCCCATTTGATTTTAGCAGTAATTTGATTGTCTAAAATATCATATGAATACAACATCAACCCACTTTTAGTAATTGATTTAACATTCATACTTTTACCAAACATACTTAATTCACTTACTCGACCCTCTGAATATGTGGATTCAGGGTCTTTTGGGATAAATTCTAATACTTTTTTTCTTGAATATCTATTAGGAATAGTAAATTCAAATTTTTCTGTTGCTGTTTCGAAATGTTTCTTCATGTTCATAACCTTTATTTCTTATTAACACGTGAATATAAGAAGACCCTTCCGGGTCTCCAAATATTCTGTATGTTTTCTTTAATTAGAGTGCGCCTTCGTAGTGAGCCATTGTCCAATTAAATTTAGTTAAATCAGCA
>JABDKL010000212.1 GCA_013002225.1 Winogradskyella sp. | reverse complement strand
TTCAAGCCGGTAGAGAATTGCGTGTCATTGTAGAGAGTGAAAAAGTATCAGATGATAGAGCAGCAAGTCTTTCGTTTGAAATTTCGCAGAAAATTCAAACAGATATGACCTATCCTGGTCAGGTGAAGGTTACTGTAATACGAGAGACCAGAGCTGTTAACATTGCTAAATAAGGTTATTAAAAGCAATAATATCCTTTTCTGTACTGAAATTATCTCCTTGGGTGGAATTTATTCAATACATCACTAAGATGTTTCCGATTAACGTGCATGTATATTTCAGTGGTTGTAATACTTTCGTGACCGAGCATCATTTGTATAGCTCTAAGATCGGCACCATTTTCTAAAAGATGTGTTGCAAATGAATGTCTAAAAGTATGCGGTGAAATGGATTTATTAAGTCCAATCTTCTCACCTAGTTGTTTTATAATCGTAAATATCATTGCCCTCGTTAACTGCCGGCCTCGTCTATTTAAAAATAATATATCACTAGATGCATTGTCAATTTTAAGATGACATCTTATTTCATTTCTATAAATGTTAATGTACTTTTTTGTTCTGGTATTGATTGGTACAAAACGCTCCTTATTACCTTTACCTGTTACTTTGATAAATCCTTCATCAAAATATAGATCAGATATCTTTAGATTTACTAGCTCACTAACTCTAAGTCCGCAACTGTAAAGTGTTTCTAAAATAGCTCTATTGCGTTCTCCTTCTGGTTTGCTGAGATCTACGGCAGAAATTAATCTATCAATATCCTCAATATTTAAAGTATCAGGAAGCTTACGGCCAATTCTAGGAGATTCGATGAGATCTAAGGGATTAGAAGTCCGGTATTTTTCAAAAATGAGATAGTCAAAAAAATTACGGAGTCCAGAAATAACGCGAGTTTGAGAACGTGGGTTTAGTGATTTTGAAACATGGTAAATAAACGACTGTATAGCTTCGCTATTAATATCAATAGGAGAAATTAAATTTTTTGAGGTATCGAGGTAGGTTACAAGTTTTTTTATGTCGTATACATAACTAACAATTGAGTTATGAGATAACCCTCTTTCAAGTTTTAAATAATTCTTATAATCCTCAATGGCATTACTCCAGGTCATACCCAAAAATAGCTAAAAAATATATGGCATTTGTCAACCTGAAGAAAGCTGTAAAATCAAAATTATTAATAACCATGATACATATATAATTGATAAACAAGTATATATATAATTATGTTTATATTATTGTTAATAACTTGGGTTGATTCTGTTAACAAGTCTCAAAAGATTTAGATGTATAAACAAGCATGAATAACGTTCCGGGTAATGGTTTAACTTTTACATGTTTAACGGCTGACATAGGATTAAGATTTTAATTGATTAAAACTATCATAAAAGTAGCTCAAAAAGGCCTTTTTTCTTATTTAAAAAGATGTGAAAATAAATTTGCGTGGACTGACCATAGTCATTTTCAATATTCTTTTCACGTTCTAGTTTTGTAGTAAATAAATTCCATTATTATGAAGAACTTAATTTTATTAACTGTACTTACATTTTTTACTTTAACTCCCGTAATTGCACAAGTAAGTTTTGGTGCCAAGGCTGGAGTTAACTTTTCCGACATTACAGGTCCAGACGTGGATAGTTTTACAGGCAGAACCGGATTGTTTTTCGGTGCAATTGCAGAAATCGACATTTGCGAAAGTTGGGCTTTACAACCAGAACTTCTTTATTCTTCACAAGGGTCAGATTATGAAGATCCAGGAGATACAGGTACTGCAAAAGTTGATTATATTAATCTTCCCATTATAGCCAAATATTATGTCGCAGATGGATTAAGTATTGAAGCAGGACCGCAATTCGGGTTTTTAACCTCAGCTAAGTTTGAATTTGACGGCGGCGAGGAAGATTTTAAAGATGACCTTAAAAGTATTGATTTTGGTGTAAACTTTGGACTAGGATATAAATTAGATAATGGTTTAAATTTTAGTGCCAGATATAATTTAGGGTTAACGGACGCTAATGATTCTGAAGACCTAGACGGTGGTGCAGAATACAAAAATAGTGTCATACAAGTTGGAGTTGGTTTCTTCTTTTAGAAGTATTGTTTAACTTGAAAAGGGAGCATTTTGCTCCCTTTTTTATTATATACTATTTTATATCTTTAGCATATGAAGAAATATATAATAATCAATGGTCCAAATCTCAATTTACTTGGAAAAAGAGAACCTGAAATTTATGGAAATCAAGGCTTCGAAGCCTATTTGGATGATTTAAAATCAAAACACTCATCGATACAGTTAGATTATTTTCAGTCTAATATAGAAGGGGAGATCATTGACAAACTACATGATGTAGGTTTTGAGTATGACGGCATTATTCTTAATGCAGCTGCTTATACGCACACATCTGTTGGTATTGGTGATGCCACCAAAGCCATTGAAACGCCTGTGGTTGAAGTTCATATTTCCAATACATTTGCTAGAGAAGATTTTAGACATCAGTCATTTATTTCGCCAAATGCTAAAGGTGTTATTGTTGGGTTTGGATTAAAGAGTTATCAATTGGCACTTCAAAGTTT
>JABDKL010000183.1 GCA_013002225.1 Winogradskyella sp. | reverse complement strand
ATTCATGTCTTTGACGTAGTGGACTAACTCATCAGCCATCTCTGCATAAGACATAAACCTATCTTCCTCACTATTTTTTTTCCAGGAACCTAAATGAACTTCATAAACAGAATAAGGCGCATTTAGCGCATTATTCTTTTTGCGTTTCTTCATCCATTTAGCATCCTTCCACTTATAATTATCGTCCCACACTATGGAAGCAGTTTGGGGATTATGCTCTGAACGTCTGGCGTAGGGATCTGCTTTCTCTGTAACTATATCCTTATTGCTACTCCTAATTTTATATTTGTATTTAGTGTCTTTACCAACCCCAGGAATAAAACCTTCCCAAATTCCGCTAGAATCCCATCTTACTTCTAATTTATGTTCACCCTCATTCCAAAAATTAAAATCTCCTATAACAGAAACCATTTTTGCGCTTGGTGCCCACACTGCAAAGTATGTGCCCTTTACGCCATTTAAAGTTGTAATATGTGAACCAAATTTTTCGTATAAGCGATAGTGCTTACCAGCTTTGAAGAGATTAATATCATAATCTGTAAAACGACTATGTGAAACTACTTGCGCCATAGGTTATAGTACAAAGCCTTTAGGGATTATAGCGTTTTTTTTAATCACTACAATTCCTTCTTTTATCAAATATTCATCTGTTTCTGAATCTTCTAGATGTTTACCTCCATTAATTCTTACATCATCACCAATGCGTACATTTTTATCAATAATGGTGTTTTTTAAATAACATCGCTCTCCGATACCCACTAGGATTTCTGTCTTTTTATTATAAATATCCTCTAAAGATTCATAATCATCGTTACCCATCATATAGGTGTTGATAATGGTGGAATCTTTCCCTATCCGGGAACGAATACCAATAACAGATTTTTCTATTTTGGCAGCATTAATTAAACAACCTTCTGCAATAACCGCTCTATCTAATGCTGTTCCAGAAATTTTAGAGGTTGGTAATATCCTGGCATTTGTATAGACACGCTGTTTCGTGTCGTATAAATTAAATTTAGGTAGATCATCCGTAAATCCGAGATTGGCCTCAAAAAATGAGTCTATATTACCAATATCAGTCCAATAGCCTTCGTACTGATAACTTAAGGTTTTATGATTCTCAATAGATTGAGGGATAATTTCCTTACCAAAATCATTAGTGCTTGGGTTACTCATTAAATCAATTAAGAGTTGCCTATTAAAGATGTAAATACCCATTGACGCTAAATGGTTTCTACCTTGGGCCTGCATATCTGTACTTGTTTCAGACGTCCAGTCTGGCAGCAAACTAGTATCAGGTTTTTCAATAAAGGAGGTAACCACATTGTTTTTGTCGGTTTTAAGAATTCCAAAAGATGTCGCATCTTTTTCATTTACAGGAATGGTGGCTATTGAAATCTCAGCTTCAGAATCAATATGTGCTTTAATCATTTCGTTAAAATCCATTTGATAAAGTTGATCACCTGATAAAATGAGGGCATATTCAAACTCATGACTTAAAAAATGATGCATACTCTGTCTTACAGCATCTGCTGTTCCCTGAAACCAATCCTTGCTATCTGGCGTTTGCTCGGCTGCCAAAACATCTACAAATGCCGAACTAAAAAAGCTAAAATGGTATGTGTTTTTAATATGCCTATTTAAGGAGGCAGAATTAAATTGCGTTAAAACGTACATACGCTTAATATCGGAGTTGATACAATTTGAAATAGGTATGTCTACTAATCTATACTTACCAGCAATTGGCACAGCAGGCTTCGAACGCCTTTCTGTTAACGGATATAATCTAGATCCCTGACCGCCGCCAAGTATAATTGACAATACTTTATCGTTTATCATAGCTTTAATTAATTGATTTATATAGATTTATATATGTTTGAGCTGATAGTTCCCATGAATGATCTATGGTCATTATTTTTTTTCTATTAGCTTTAAATTCATTTTGACTGTTATAAAAGTCAGTCGCTCTATGTATTGCATTAATTATATCTTGTACTGAAACATCATTATGGCAAATACCAAAACCATCATCTCCTATATCTA
Organism: Winogradskyella sp.; assembly: GCA_013002225.1. Lineage (GTDB taxonomy): Bacteria > Bacteroidota > Bacteroidia > Flavobacteriales > Flavobacteriaceae > Winogradskyella. Next base: position 14,189 of record JABDKL010000183.1, on the reverse strand, counting down.
CTACAGTATCCTTTAGGCCTCCAATACGCCTAACAATTGGTACAGTACCGTATCGTAATGAATACATCTGGTTTAATCCACAAGGTTCTACTCTAGAGGGCATCAATAGAAAATCTGCACCTGCATAAATTAGATGGGACAACTTTTCGTCATAACCAATATACGCATTATAATTGCCATCGTACTGTGGTATTAAACCGAAAAGTCGATTTTCCGTTTCTTTAAATCCAGACCCTAATACTAATACAGAAATATTATTTGCTCTTAATGCATAATCTAAGGCATTAGGCAATAGGTCTGCTCCCTTCTCTCCTACTAATCGGCCAATAAAAGCAAATAATGGTTTACTTTTATCTAAATTAAATTGCTTACAAAGCCATTCTTTGTTTGCCTTCTTTCCTGATTCAACAGTAGACTTTTTGTAATTTTTAATTAAGTAGGTATCCGTTTCAGGATTCCAAACATCTGCATCTATCCCATTTAAAATCCCTACGGCTTTGGATTGCTCGTGCATAAGCAGAGACTCTAATCCATTTGCTTTATATTTAAGTTCTTCCATATAACTGGGCGACACTGTGGTAATTCTCCAAGCACATTTAATAGCAGAAGCTAAAGGGTTAATCATGCCATCCCAAAGCAAAAGACCGACATTTTCAATATTGAACATAGGCAACTTATACAAGTTATTATAAGCCATCCATCCTTGGTATTGTGCATTATGTATTGTAAATACTACAGGAATACTGCTTAAGGGTTTATATTTAAAGCATTCCTGGACCATAAAAGGGGTTAACCCGGTATGATGATCATGGCAATGTATAATATTAGGTTTTTCTTTTAATGTCAAGATCCAATCTAATGCTGCAATTTGAAATGCTAAAAAGCGATCAGCATCATTATCTACATACACTTCTTCAGTGTATAATAACGCTTCAATATGCACAAAAAAAATATCGAAATCTAAAACCGAATCTTCAATTTTTAAAATATCAAAATTAAGCTCATGACTTCCTAATTTTACTTTAGAATGATAAATGGATTCAAACTTTTTTGCTCGTGTAAATTTATTATTATAAAAGGGCATTATTACAGAGCTATTGGCTCCTACTTTGTTTTGGTACTTTGGTAATGCACCTACAACATCTGCTAAACCACCCACTTTAGCTACCGGATAACATTCTGCACTAATATGAATTATTCTCATTTATAATTAAATTTGATATAAGGTGTTGTTAAATTTAATAATTATTAAATAAAGAAAACCCATAATTGATTAGAATATTATTGTAAAAAAAATCAGTCAATTTCGTAATTAATACCTGGCTTTTACGACCATAAAGAATATTAATTTTGTAAATTTAAAACATGAAGAAGATAGCGTTAATTACATTGGTAAGCTTATTTGTAAGTTGTAACAGCTCAGCACAAAAAACCGAAAGTAAAGAATTTCCGGTTACAAAAACTAAGGCAGAATGGAAGGCTGAACTGACGGACGAGCAATATTATATTTTACGAGAAGAAGGAACAGAACGTCCCTTCTCGAGTCCATTAAATAAAAACTACAAACCTGGAGTATATCATTGTGCTGGTTGCAATACACCATTATTCAAAAGTGAACATAAATTTGATTCTGGCACGGGCTGGCCTAGTTTTGATAGACCAATCAAAGATAATATTGCTTATGGTACTGATACAAAATTGGGATATTCCAGAGATGAAGAACATTGTGCAACTTGTGGAGGCCATCTAGGTCATGTTTTTAACGATGGTCCAAGAGAAACTACAGGAAAACGGCACTGTATTAACGGTGATGCTTTAATCTTCGTACCGACTCAAGAATAAATTTCTTAGTGACCATTTATGGTCCATTCGTGAAAGATATATGGTTACACCGTTCTGGATTATTTTAATAAATCAAAGGTTAAGACAATTTTTCTAAGACCTTTAATATTACATTTTGGTTTTGTAAATTCGTAGCTTCAAAAATCAACTTAAAAAATGACACATGAGTAAATACGATATAATTGTTTTAGGTAGTGGTCCTGGTGGTTATGTAACTGCAATTAGAGCCTCTCAACTAGGGTTTAAAACCGCTGTAGTAGAAAAAGAGAGTCTTGGTGGTGTATGTTTAAATTGGGGCTGTATCCCTACAAAGGCACTTTTAAAGTCAGCTCAAGTGTTCGAATACTTAAAACATGCTGAAGATTATGGTCTTAAAGTTAAGGATGCACAACATGATTTTGATGCTGTTGTAAAACGAAGTCGAGGTGTTGCAGAAGGCATGAGTAATGGTGTAAAGTTTTTAATGAAAAAAAATAAAATCGACGTTATTGAAGGTTTTGGAAAATTGAAAACTGGAAAGAAAATCGATGTTGATGGTACAGAATATTCTGCAGATCACATTATTATAGCTACAGGAGCAAGATCGCGCGAATTACCGAGTTTACCACAAGATGGTAAAAAAGTTATTGGTTACAGACAAGCAATGACTTTAGAAAAGCAACCTAAAAAGATGATTGTTGTTGGTTCTGGTGCCATTGGTGTAGAATTTGCATATTTCTATAATTCCATGGGAACTGAGGTAACAATTGTAGAATATTTAGATAAGATAGTACCTGTAGAAGACGATGAAGTTTCCAAGCAATTGGAACGTAGTTTTAAAAAATCTGGAATTAAAATTATGACCTCAGCCGAGGTCACTTCCGTTGACACCTCTGGTAAAGGTGTAAAAGCTACTGTTAAAACAAAAAAAGGAGAAGAAGTCTTAGAAGCAGATGTTGTATTGTCTGCCGTTGGAATAAAATCAAATATTGAGAATATTGGTTTAGAGGATGTCGGTATTGTAGTAGACAGAGACAAGATTTTAGTTAATGATTATTACCAAACTAACATTCCTGGCTATTATGCAATTGGAGATGTTACGCCTGGTCAAGCACTAGCTCATGTAGCATCAGCTGAAGGTATTCTTTGTGTAGAAAAAATTGCAGGACAACATGTTGAGGCTTTAGATTATGGCAATATACCTGGTTGTACGTATTGCTCCCCAGAAATTGCATCTGTTGGTTTAACCGAAGCACAGGCTAAAGAACAAGGCTTGGATGTTAAAATTGGTAAATTCCCATTCTCAGCATCAGGTAAAGCAAGTGCAGGTGGTAACAAAGAAGGTTTTGTAAAAGTAATATTTGATGCAAAGTATGGAGAATGGCTCGGTTGCCATATGATTGGCGCAGGAGTAACAGACATGATAGCTGAAGCTGTTTTAGGTCGTAAATTAGAAACTACAGGACATGAAGTTTTAAAAGCAGTGCACCCTCATCCAACTATGAGTGAGGCTGTAATGGAAGCCGTTGCTGATGCCTATGATGAAGTTATTCATTTGTAAAGAGGTTTTTAAAGATCAATAAAAAAGTTCCAGAAAATTCTGGAACTTTTTTTGTTTGTATGATTTTATATTTTAATTATTTAAAGCTGTGTAGTGCTAAATCATAACTCTCTAATCCAAAACCCAAAATGACGCCTTTAGCATGTGGAGAAATATAGGATTGATGTCTAAAAACTTCCCGAGAAAAAGTATTTGATATATGAACCTCCACAACTGGGACTTCAATTGATTTTACGGCATCACCAATTCCAACAGAAGTGTGTGTGTACGCTGCAGCATTTAAGATTATACCATCATAAGTAAAGCCAACGTCCTGTAGTTTACTAATTAATTCCCCTTCAATATTCGATTGAAAATAATCAATCGCAAATTCAGGAAATTTTGATTTTAATTCATCTAAGTAGTCCTCAAAAGATTGGTCACCATAAATTTCTGGTTCTCGTTTGCCCAATAAATTTAGATTAGGGCCATTTATGATTATCAATTTATTCATTTCGTAAATATATAAAATAAGCGTATAAAAAAACTGCCCTAAATAAGGCAGTTAAATTTTAAAACTGAAATCTGTTTTACCAGGCATATCCAATTGAAACGCCTAATCGAGGTAAAATACCATCTATCGTTAAGCTCTCAATATCTCCACTAGTACTGGCATTTATATACTGCACACCAAGATTTAAATCTAAAGCAAAGCCGGTTTGGCCTCCACCGAAAATCCACTGATAACCACCTATTGCACCCGCACCAAAAATAGAAACGGTCCCATCGTCACTGTTAGACTCACCAGAAATACTAGAGTAATTAATAACAGGTGCCGCATACCAGCCACGTGGCGCATTATATGTCGATGAAAAATAAAATTTATATTTTCCTTCGGCGCCAAATCCCGTAACTTTAGCTTCTTCCCCACTCGAAAAATTAGCATTTAAACTTGTATATGCTAAAGATAGTTCTGCTGCGCTATTATCATTTACTGCACGTTCGTAAGAAAATTGAGCAGCACCAAAGGCAAGACCGATAGGATTAATTTTAATAACGTTTTCTTGAGCATTAATTTTGCTAAATCCAAAAATTGCAATAGCGGAAATAAATAAGAGTTTTTTCATTTTTTTAGTTTAATTAATATTATAAATTAGTTAAAATTTGTAAGTGTAAACTTACGTTATAAAGAATAAAAAATGAAAAATAAAACCAACAAAAAATAAAAAAAGAGAGACATATATGCCTCTCTTTATAAATAGATCTTAACATTTACTAGAATTTATATCCTACACCAACTAAAAAATTATTGATTTTAATTTCACCATTTCCACTTCCCTTAAAGTGATCATTAATTTGAAAACCATATCGAGCTTGCGCAAAGAAAGATTCCGAAATATCATAACCTGCACCAACAGCTAAACCTAGGTTTAATTTTGTAAAATCATCTCCTAATAAAGCCTCAACGGCGTCAATATCATCGCCACCTGCAGTTCCAATGGTTGGTCCGGCTTGTAGGTTTAGGCCATCAGATACATAAAACTTTGCAAGCACATTAAGATTAATGAAAGATACATCTCCTCCATTAGAAAATGTAAGCTCTGGTTGAACATGAAATTTTTCAGATATGCCTAAGTCCGCAAGTAAACCGATGTGAAAACCTGTTTCAGATTCATCATCTTCATCGCCTCCAAGAGATGCTTGAACATTTAAATTAGACAAACCAGCTGTAACACCAAAACTAGTTCCTTGAGCCTGAATATTACTAAAGGCAAAAACTGCAAAAGCAGCTAAAAATAATTTTTTCATAATTAGTTGATTTTAAATTAATTAGCTCAATCTAAAGATTTTTTTTCAATTTTTAAATGTTTTGAATACTTTTTTTGTAGATAAATACTGTCAGATTAGTCTATGTTTATATAATTTACAGTCATTATATTACTAATTTTAACGTATGACATGGCTACAAGCTATAGAAGATTATAAGCACTATCTACAGATTGAACGTGGGTTATCAAACAATTCGATTGAGAATTACTGTTATGATATTAAAAAGCTAACCTCTTATTTAGAAGATAATAGCATCTCACACTCACCCATATCTATTGATGCTGAAATAGTTAAACAGTTTATTTACACTACGTCTAAACAGTTAAATCCTCGATCGCAAGCGCGACTAATTTCTGGATTACGTAACTTTTTTGATTATTTGATTTTTGAAAACTATAGAACAACTAACCCTTTAGAGCTTATTGAATCTCCAAAAATAGGTAGAAAATTACCAGATACTTTAACTACAAGTGATATTGACGACCTTATTGCCGCAATTGATTTAGACTATCAATATAGAGGCATTAACCTTGGTCACAGAAATAAAGCGATATTAGAAACGCTTTATAGCTGTGGCTTAAGAGTTAGCGAGCTTATAGCATTAAAACTATCTGACCTCTACTTTAAAGAAGGATTTATTAAAGTTACAGGGAAAGGCGATAAAGAACGATTTGTTCCTATCGGTAAAAGTACCCAGACCTACATTAAAATATGGATTGATATAAGAAAACATATTGATGTAAAACCAAAATCCAAAGACATTGTTTTTTTAAACTTTAAAGGACATCAATTAACTCGAGCTATGATATTTACTATAATTAAACAGCTCGTAGAAAAAACTGGATTAAAGAAAAATGTGTCTCCACATACTTTCAGACATTCCTTTGCTACCCATCTACTAGAAAATGGGGCAGATCTTAGAGCCATACAAATGATGCTTGGTCACGAAAGCATTACAACAACCGAAATATATATGCATGTAGATCGCACTCACTTAAAAGATGTATTGAACAAATTTCATCCCAGAAAATAAAAAAGCACTCTATTTAGAGTGCTTTTTTGTTTATAATCAAAATATTTTTATTTCGCAATATTAACTGCTCTGGTTTCTCTAATTACGGTAACCTTTACCTGTCCTGGATACGTCATATCAGTTTGAATTTTTTGTGAAATTTCAAAAGATAAACTCGCTGCTTTATCATCTGAGACTTTTTCGCTTTCTACAATTACACGTAATTCTCTACCTGCTTGAATTGCATAAGCCTTTTTAACACCAGTAAAGCCAAATGCCACATCTTCCAGATCTTTAAGACGCTGTATGTAAGAGTCTAAAACCTGGCGTCTTGCACCTGGCCTAGCACCAGAAATCGCATCACATACCTGTATAATTGGAGACAATAAGGTTGTCATTTCTATTTCGTCATGGTGCGCACCTATAGCGTTACAAACTTCTGGTTTTTCACCATGTTTTTCTGCCCATTGCATACCTAGAATGGCGTGTGGTGTTTCAACATCCGTTTCAGAAGAAGGAACTTTTCCTATATCGTGTAATAAACCAGCACGTTTTGCCAACTTAGGGTTTAAGCCTAGTTCTGCCGCCATGACGCCACACAGTTTTGCTACTTCTCGGGAGTGTTGTAATAAGTTTTGACCATATGAAGAACGGTATTTCATACGACCTACCATTTTTATTAATTCAGGATGTAGGCCATGTATCCCCAAATCAATTACGGTACGTTTACCTACTTCAATAATTTCCTGTTCAATTTGTTTCTGTGTTTTTCTAACAACTTCCTCAATTCGCGCAGGATGGATTCTACCATCAGTTACAAGTTTATGTAATGATAAGCGTGCTACTTCTCGTCTTACAGAATCAAAACAAGATAATATGATAGCCTCTGGAGTATCATCTACTATGATCTCTACTCCTGTTGCGGCTTCGATTGCTCTAATATTTCGCCCTTCTCTACCTATAATCCTACCCTTAACGTCATCAGATTCTATATTAAATACTGATACACAATTATCCACCGCCTCTTCTGTACCGATTCGTTGTATCGTATTAATAATAATCTTTTTAGCTTCTTGCTGAGCTGTTAACTTTGCCTCTTCAACATGGTTTTGAACAAATGCCATAGCATCTGTTTTTGCTTCCTCTTTGAGTGATTCTATTAGTTGTTCTTTAGCTTCTTCTGCAGATAAAGAAGAAATAACCTCTAATTGTTGAATTTGACTTTTATGTGCTTTTTCTACCTCTTCCTTTTTCTTTTCTAAAAATTCTAACCTAAAATCGTAATCTTTAATTTTAGCTTCTAAGGATTGATTAGATTTTTTATTTTTAGATAATTCATTAGAAATTTGAGATTCTTTGTCTCTAATTCTTTTCTCGGCTTCTGCCATCTTTTTGTCGCGAGAGAGAATCACCTTTTCGTGCTCAGCTTTAAGTTCAATAAACTTCTCTTTAGCTTGTAATATTTTATCTTTCTTTAATGCTTCGGCATCAGAATTGGCTTGTTTTAATATTGATTTAGATTCAATTTCTGCATTGGCTATAATTTTTGATGCCTTACCTTTTTCTAAAGATTTTGCAATTACATAGCCTAGTATTAAGCCTAATACTACGCCGCCAACAATATATAAAATTGTGTTAGTATCCATGTTTGTTATTTAGTTTAGTATATAAAAAAAGCCTACATCAGTTTTGGATTTTGTATAAACTCCTTAAAAACAAGTTTAGGGCTAACAAGCTGATCAAAAATCTGCCTAAAGACTAAGAAAACTTAGAAATAGCAGCACGATTTTACAACTTCAACTCACCCTTTTTAAAGAATTAACGTTGAGTTTATCAAAAAATATAACTAATGTAGGCAGTAACCTTTTATTTTAAAGAACGTACGAGTTAAACATGTGATTTTAAGAGCTCATTTAAAGCTTCTAATTTTTCCTGAACTTCTTCATTCACATACTCCTTATCAATTGACTTTTGCTCTACTTGAGCCGCAAACTGTAATGCACACATTGCTAATACATCTTGCTTGTCCCTTACGGAATAATTTTGCTCAAACTGACCAATCATTGCCTCAATTTTTTTTGTGGCCTTACGTAAACCTTCTTCTTGCTTAGGGTTTATCGTTAACGGATATACTCTATTTGCTATAGAAAGTTTAATCTTTAATTGATCGGACATTTAAATTTACAAAATTATTCTGAGAGTTGACCAATACAATGATCAATATCTCTAATTAACGCGTTTATTTTTAGCTTTGTTTCTCGCTTATTTTCGTCACTACCAAGCATTGAATTTGCTATTTTGAGTGTTTCATACTTTTCAGTCCAAGAAGATATTTCTTCTTGATGCTCTAAAAGTTTTTGTTCCTGCTCTACTAATTTCATTGAGAGTTTAGCATTTGTTTGTTTTAAAACTTCCTGCTTATGCAAAATCTTACTGATCTTATTCTCTAGAGCATCAACAATATCTTCTATTTTACTCATTAAAGTGCTTCAATACTATTGTAACAAAGTTAAGATACCTTATTAAAAAACGCAATTCTTTTACAATTATTTTTAATTAGCATAACATCAATTCAATTAATACGTTAGAAAAATAATAACAAGTTGCAGTTTGTAAATCTTATACAAATTAATATTTTAGCCTCTATAGTCCTTTATATATATGAATAAATTTTTGCTCCTGTTCTTAATGTCCTGTTACGGGTTTTCTCAATCTGAATACCCACAAGATTATTTTAGAAATCCATTAGATATTCCTATTGTTCTTGCAGGTACGTTTGCAGAATTAAGATCTTCTCATTTTCATGGTGGTTTAGATATTAAAACACGGCAAAAGCAAGGGCTAAAAGTATATGCTTCTGCCCAGGGTTATGTAAGTCGAATAAAAATTTCTCATTTTGGATATGGTAAAGCCATCTATATTACACACCCTAATGGTTATACTACTGTCTACGGCCATTTACAAAAATTTTCAGATCGGTTAGAAAGGTATATTAAGGACTGTCAATATGACAAGGAAAGTTTTGAAGTCGAAGTTTTTCCAAACCCAAGTGAGCTACCTATACAATCTGACGAGGTAATTGCCTATTCTGGAAACACAGGTGGTTCTGCTGGTCCTCATCTCCATTTCGAAATTAGAGACAATCAGGAACGACCAATAAATCCTATGTTATTTGGCTTGGATGTTAAAGACACTAAAGCACCTTATGTATCTGCTATTTTCGCATATCCAAAAGATGAAAACGCCATTATAAATGGGAAGAACGAGCGGGTACAACTTCGTTTAATCCCACAAAAAAATGGCAATTATGAAGTTGAAAAAATTACTGCTTACGGAAATATTGGCTTTGGTGTAACCAGTTATGATAAGCAGGATATGGCACCAAATAACAATGGTGTAAGTAATATTCAGACTTTTTTTAATGGAAATAAAAGCCTTGAAATTGATTTTAAACGCTTTAGTTTTGATGAAACTAAACATATAAAGCGCCTTATCGATTATGAATATTATAAAACAAAGCGGGCTAGAATCCAGAAACTCTTTATCCAAAAAAACAACCCCTTAAGTCTGTATAAAAACGCTTACGACAATGGTTATATTAAAGTTGAAGACAGTACTTCGTCCGTCTATAAAATTAGGATAAGAGACTATAAGGATAATGAAACTTGGGTTAGCATTCCTGTAAAAGGCGCGTATCAACCTATAGAAGACAAGATAACAGATGTATCTAATAAAAGTATTGTTTACAGCGATAAGTCTACTGTGTTAGAATCCGATAACATAAAAGTAAATTTTTATGCAAATACACTTTATGATGATACTTATATAGATTTCAGAGTTAGTAGCGACACCTTATTTTTAGATGAAGATAAAATACCATTGCAAAAAAACTTCTACATCAATTACGACCTAAGTAATTACAAAACAGAAGATTTAGACAAACTTTTTATAGCCAGATTATATGGTTATTACAAACGACCAAGTTATGTTTACACCAAACGAAAAGGCAATGCACTAAGCGCAGGCAGTAAAGTTTTTGGCACTTTTACCTTAGCAATGGACACCGTACCTCCTACCATTAAACCGGTTAATTTTCAAGACAAGAAATGGTTGAGTAAATACAGATATTTAAAAGTTAAAATCGATGATGACCTATCGGGAATAAGTAAATATAGAGCTACCGTAAACGGCGAATGGATTTTAATGGAATATGATTATAAAACCAAAACACTTGTGCACGATTTTAATGACAATATCGTTAAAGACACCAAGAACGAATTAAAAATAATTGTTACTGATAATGTTGGAAATAGTTCTACATTTGAAGCTATATTCTTTAGAAAATAAAACTTTTTTGAAACGCATAGACTTAATAATTATTTTTAGTTTGCTTTTAGGATCCTTATCCTTTTCACAATCTGCAATAGTAAGAGGTGTTATCCTTGACGAAGCAAATAATCCTATTAACGGTGTTAATATAAAAGCAAGTTCTGGCACTGGTACGGCTACAAACCTTAATGGATTTTACGAAATTAGTATTCCATCTAATGTAGAAGTGAGCTTAGAATTCACACATATTAGCCATCAAAAAGTTGAACAAAAATTTTTACTAAAAAACGGTCAGGAAATAGAATTTAATCCTGTTTTAAAAACCGACATCGTTCAAATAGCTGCCGTTGTAATAAATTCTAATACCAGGCAGTCTGTTGAGGGTGTTACTACCATTTCGCCCGAAGTGATCCGAACAATAAAAGGAGCGCAACCAGGTGTAGAAAATATTTTGAAAACCTTACCAGGTGTTAATATATCTAATGAATTAAGTACGCAGTATTCTGTAAGAGGAGGGAATTTTGATGAAAACTTAGTTTATGTTAACGAAATTGAAGTTTACCGACCATTTTTGATTCGTTCAGGTAATCAAGAGGGTTTAAGTTTTGTTAATACAGATTTGGTACAGAATGTCGATTTTTCTGCAGGTGGTTTTCAAGCAAAATATGGCGATAAACTATCTTCTGTTTTAGATATTAATTACAGAAATCCTGTTGCCTTCGGTGTTAGAACAGACCTTAGTTTATTAGGTGGAAGTGTTGCCGCAGAATCCGTATCTAAGAATGGAAAATTTTCTGGTATAGCTGGCGTCCGTTATAGAGATAATAGTTTAATATTAAATAATCTCGAGACCGAGGGAAATGTTGAGCCTGTTTTTGCAGATGCTCAAACTTATTTAACTTATCGCTTCTCCAGCAAATTTCATCTTAATTTCTTAGGTAATATTTCATTAAATAAGTACAATTTTCAACCAGAGAACAGACAAACCAACTTCGGAACACTAGATGAGCCTATTGCCCTTCTGGTTTTTTATGATGGACAAGAAAAGGATCAGTACCAAACTTACTTTGGTGCATTTAAGGCTAACTATTTTTTAAATGAGGATCTTACGCTTAAGTTTATTGGGTCGGCATATCACACGATTGAGCAGGAGTATTTTGATATTTTTGCACAGTATCGCTTAGGTGAGGTAAACACCAATATTGGTGACGAAGATTTAGGTGAAGTGGAGTTTAGTGAAGGTATCGGAACGCAATTAACGCATGCCCGAAACGATTTAGATGCATTTATCGTAAATGCAGAGCATCGCGGTGATTATAAAATTGATGAAGAAAGCACTATAGAATGGTCTGTAAAATATACTCACGAGGACATTAGAGATCGATTAGTAGAGTATGAAATTATTGACTCAGCAGGATTTTCAATTAGACCTCCAAATTTTAGTGAACCAAACTTACAGCCTTACGAACCTTATTCGGGTCCTTTAACCTCTTTTGAAAACATTAGAGCTTTAAATCGAATACACATAAACCGTATACAAACATTTGCCCAATATAGTAAGAGGACTGCTTGGGGAGCAAATGAGGTGTTTTATAATATTGGAGTACGATCTCATAGTTGGTCGGTAAATGATGAAGCTATTAAAGGTACAACACAAACTGTTGTTAGCCCGAGAGCTCAATTTGCAATAAAACCAGATTGGGATAAGGATATGCTTTTTAGAATTGCAGGTGGGCTTTATTATCAACCACCTTTTTACAGAGAGCTCAGAGATTCATCTGGTGTTGTCCAACCCAAGGTTAAAGCTCAAAAATCCTTTCATGTTGTTTTAGGAAATGAGTATAGCTTTGAGATTTGGGACAGGCCATTTAAACTTGTAACTGAAGCGTATTATAAAGGACTGTCTGATGTTAACCCATACACCTTAGAAAACGTACGCATACGCTATAGGGCTAAAAATAACGCTAAGGCCTATGCTTATGGATTAGACCTGAGGCTTAATGGCGAATTTGTACCTGGCACGGAATCATGGTTTAGTTTTGGTTATTTAAAGACTGAAGAAAACATTGAAAACAGAGGCTATATAGCAAGACCAACGGATCAACGCTTAAAATTTGGAGCTTTGTTTCAGGATTACGTCCCTAATATTCCAGATCTAAAAATGTATTTAAATTTGGTTTATAATACAGGTGTGCCTGGAGGCTCTCCAAGTTATGCAGATCCATATAATTTTCAAATTCGGTTAAGAGATTACAGACGTGCCGATCTAGGAATATCCTATGTGCTTGTCGATTCAGAAAAATCTTATAGATCAAATTGGAAGCGTAAGTTTAAGAATCTTTCTATTGGTTTTGAGATTTATAATATGTTTAATAATCAAAATACAATTACCAATACCTGGGTAAGAGATGTTTATACGAAGCGACAATTTGCAATACCAAATTTCTTAACTCCAAGAGTTTTTAATGTGAGATTATCTGCTAGGTTTTAAAAGTTAGTAAACTTAGAAATTACTAGACCAAATTTACTCACCACACAATCAGTGCCCGTAGTTTGATTTGCTCTGGAGTATGCGATCTTGAGTTTAGCACCATTGGCATCAAATGTACCTAATTGATATAATAATATGGTTTCACTAATTTTACTCAATCTGCCATTACCTCTTAATAAAGGAATTGTTTTCTCATAGATGATGATTTCACTTGTATCTCCAATATCAATGGCTATAACTATAAATCCGTTTCCATTATTTGGTATAGCATCAAAAGCTAAACGCAATACAACAGCATCACCAACAACTAAAGGTGTTAGTTTGTGCGTTGTACTATTATAAAAATCAGACGCTGTTGTTCCTGTAGGGGCATATGAGCTTATTGTAGAATCGCCTGGATCGTTTTGAAAGTCCAAATCTATATCTACAAAATTGTTATAATCATTTAAATCTGGAGAATTTACAAATGGTAAGGTAAAACTACTGTCATTGTCATTAAGTGCAACCCATCCAGCCGTTTTATCATTGGGAGCTACCTTTGATTCCATTTCTTCCCAGGCAGAACCATTATAAAAATAAAATGCAGCTAAATCCGTATCAAAAACGAGAAGCCCTGTTGCAGGCGAAGCTATTGACGATCTTGCTTCCGTAGACATTCTAGGCGTAAGCATACCTTGTCTATCCGACTCAATTTCTAATACTGCGGAAGCATCTGGATTCGTAGTTCCTATACCTACCTGGGTATAAGCAACCGTAGTACATAATGCAAACATAAGTAGGAACAAAGTAGGCTTCATAATTTATATTATTATTAGTTAGGGATGCGAACATAAATAAAAAATCGACAAAATGCAAATTTCATCGATAAAGCTGCATTTTTATCAATATTTTGCTTGTTTAAATAGTCGTTTAAGGAGTTGCAACAGTAGTAGCGCTAGAGGTTATCGAAGTAAACCACATAAATAATAATTTAATACTAATAAGTATTTGAAAGTTTTGAAGGCGTTAAAAAATTTTTGGCATATATATTAAATCATTTTTTTTCGATAAAATGCATAAATAATCGACAAAATCATATTTTTTTTATATATTGCGGACCAATTATAATAACCACACACCCCAATTTTAGCCATGAGATTAGCCGTTTTTGCCCTTCTGTTTTTTTG
>JABDKL010000190.1 GCA_013002225.1 Winogradskyella sp. | reverse complement strand
TATGCAAAAATTCGTATTATTTGCCCGTTTAAGCGTCTAATATAGGCAAAAAAACCATTAAATCAAGTCTTTTTTGCTAATAAATAAGATTAAATAGAGGTAAAACCCGTTAAAATTGTTATCTTTACTTATGATTTGCTCGGTTTATCCCGATAAGTTGTAAAAATTCGTAGAGTAAAAGACCCTATTTGCATTGCATTTAGGGTTTTTTTTTGGCTATTTGTAGGCATATAATAGCAAATTTGCGGCATATATTTTCAAACTACTCCCCTACCCTACCCCAAAAAGCATTATATTAGAGGTATGAAAGGCATATATCAAGGCAGAAACGTAACTTTAGAAAGTCCGCGACGTTTACGCCCGGGCGACGTATCATACGGCAGAAAAAAATTTGAGGTATTTGTTTTAGACGGTGCAAGAGTTAAACGCGTAACGTTTGGCGACCCAAATATGAAAATTAGAAAATACAATCCAACTGCGCGCGCGAATTTTTTGGCGCGACATAATTGCGATACTAAAAAAAGTAAATTAAAAGCGGGATATTGGTCTTGTCAAAAATGGTTATAAGTATAGAAAAAAATAACTTTGCAAAATTCTTATACAATTAAGACGCTCTTTTTTCTTCTAAATAAGGTATAATATATTTATATATAGCAAACGCAGCTGCAAAACCCGTAAAAATTCTGCGGTAGTTTACCCCGTATAAACTTTCTTGTGATGGGTCTACAAATCTTCCGTTTTTTCTTAAACCATAATGTAAATGTGCGCCCGTTGTATTTCCTGAGTTGCCACTTGTTGCTATAATTTGACCTTGATTAACTGTGTCGCCCTCACTTCCTTTAAAACTTCCTAAATGTGCGTAACGACTTTCTAAATTATTATCGTGGTCAACAATCATATACAAACCGCTACTTGGAGTTATTCCAATTTTTGTAATTGTTCCACTTTCAACGGCATAAACATTTGAACCAATTGGCGTAGCTAAGTCAATGCCGTTGTGCATTTTAAACGGCGGCGGCGGAAACGGATTACGTCTATTACCAAAACCGCTGTTAATTTTCCAAAATTCTTCGTCTACTGGTTTTACAAGAGCCATACGTTTAAACGTTTAGTGTTTAAGATCTATTAATGTCGGAAGTAACCACAAAAATATAACTCCTAAAGCTAATATTATTTCAATTAAATTAATTACGAACAATATAAACCCCAGCTGCAACAGCTAACAAAGGCGCGGTTAAATTCCCCTTTTTTTTCGGTTTTCCTTGTTTTTGCAATGCACCGGCAGTTCCAAGCCTTGAACGTACGGCTAATATTGTTCTTTCGTAAGGTGTTATTAACCAATCAGAAAATAAATAATTTGTTTCAGTTCTTAACCAATCAGCTAGATTTTCATTGTATGATATTAAAAATGCGTTGTATATTGCTCGCAACTGCGCGTTATTATATTTATATATCATTGAAAATAATATATTCATTAATAAGCAATGTTCTTGATTTGTTGCGTCGTCCGGGTAAATATCTCCAGTAAAAACAGTATGTAAATATTCTGCAATTTTGTTTGGCGACATTAAACGCAGCATAACGGGAAAACTGTCTGTTGGTGCTATTGGAATTGGTATTTCTGTGCCTTTTTGAACATAAGTTAAATTGTCAGAAAAAAATTCTAAGTCTTTCCACTCCCCTACCGTACTGTCAAAAAACTTTGTTATTGGTATAGGTATATTCTTTGGTATAACCGTAGTTAACTTTGTGTCTATCGGGTCGTCGCTACTGTCGTTTAATTCGTTTAATAAAATTTTGCCACCTTGATATAAAAGAACTGCCGCTGTCACTTTTAGCAGCGGAAGTTCCTTTACTAAGTATGTAAACTTCTCCTCCGGTCTCCTTATCGGTTTTTTTCGACTTGGAAACAGTCTTTGTAGAATCGGTTTTTTTGGCTGCACCGCTGGCGTTGTTTTTTTCTTTGCCATCTTTTGCCATTTTTACATTCTTTTTAGTTTCTCCATTAGGTCGTATCTCTCTTTGCCTAATTTAGCGTACTGTTTTAATTCTCTTTCGTAATCAGCGTATTTAGATAAATAATTTTTCATCTGTGTAACTGTTTTACTTTTTGGCTTTTTTGGCGGTCTTTTTTTAAAGCCGGCAAGTTTTGCCATTTTCATTTGTATAGAAGTGTTGTATGTCTTTGCCATAACTCTTATTTTAATTATTAATAAAATTTATTATTATTGGTTTGACTGCATCGGCACTTCCTTGTTGTATTTTATTCGCAAATTTTTCAATATTTTTTTCTCCAAAATAGTCAACTATAACAGCTAAGTTGGTTTCTAAATTTTCAATGCTTTCAATTTCTGCTGTTTCCGGGTCGTATTCTTTTTTATATCCTTGCATAGAGTTATTTGTTTGTGGTGTTAATTTAGCTTCAATAAATTTAGTAACAAAGCCGGTCAGCAAATAATTTACTTTACCGCCTAAAGTTTCCATTTCAGCAACTTTTGTTCTAAGGTCGTCAACCTCTTTGTCTCGTTCCATATCTCTTAATCTTTGGTTGACTAACTCGTCAACTTTTTGATTTAAAGAAGACATTGATACAAAGTCTTCTGACTGTCCGTTTAAACTTGGCGACGGAGTGATCACAGTTTCGTAAAATTCTGTTTTAACTTCCAGCATATTACGTTTTTGTTCTCCCTCAGTTCCTTTGCCTAACAAGATAGTAAATTTACCGCTAACAATTTCTTCAAGTTCTTGCAATCTTTTAATTAAATCTTGCGGCGTTTCTCTTTTTATATTTTCAAACGCTCTTGAATTTTCTGTTATATCTCCCTCGTATAATTTAGCAGATTTATAATTATTGTCTTGAATTAACTTATATATTTTATTTAAACTTACAATCATCTATCTCTATATTTTAAACGGTAATATACAATACTTATTGTAACTGTTGTTCTTAATTGATTTTCAAACGTTAAAGCGTCTTTTATTTCTACATAAGGAAAAGCCGGCGAAGTATAAACGGGAACTGTTTGAACGTTTGCGTCGTCTTTGACTGGAATATTAACCGGCGACCCGTTAAACGTTATTATAATTCTTGGGTCTCCACCCGGCGTTACAGCAAATGGGTCTACAAAAATTGCATAACCAATTGTTCCCGGCGGTGTGACATATTCTTGTGATTTTAAAAATGGTAAACCAGCACCCGGAACGCCAATTTCTAATTGTTGCGAAGACGTATAAAGTTGTTTGTCTGCATACCATTGTAAAAATGCGTCCGTACTAACGTTTAAACCAGCACTAAAAATTACTTCGTTTTTTTTTGAGTGACTTGGCATTAATTATCAAAATATAAAGTTAAATAAACTTGAAATTGTTGTGCTGCTCCAATGTTATTTTGACTTGTTGTTTGTATATTAAAAGTTGCACCCGGTTGTATTTGAATCGGTTGTATGTAATAATCTCTGCCCGTTTCTGCTTGATAATAAGTAGCTGAAACATTTTGTATAATTTCTATACCGTCGACTGTTATTGTAACTAAAGTTCTACTTTGTTCTAAGTTTGGAAAATTAACTGCGTCGTCTAATGGCACAACAGTTAAAACGCCAACTGCTCCAATACTACCGTTATTTCTTGGTGCTGTAAAAGTTGAACTGCTTATGCTCCCTCCTACTGCGTTTTGTGCTACTGTATGATAATAAGTTCGTCTTTTTAAACCTTGTCCAAAAGGCATACGAAAGTTTTGAACATACATTTTATGTGCCGGCGTTTCATAATATACAATTACTTGCGCTGTTTGTTCTTGCGCACTTACTGGCGTGTTAGTACCATCTATTGTTAGCGTTCCGGTTTGTCCGTCTGAATAGTTTGCTCTAACTCTAAATTTGTGGTCTCTTCCATATTGAAAAGAGGAAGTCCAATAACTAAGTTGTGTATCTTGTACCAAATTTTGACCACCAACATTAAGAGTAGCACCGCAATTATCTTGCAAAGCCGCAACGGTATTGTTAATACTGTATATATCAAAATATTTGCTTATTCCTCTGTCTGTTGACAATCTAAAATCGTTGCTAGTAAACCCAGCAGCTCCGTTTGTTAAAAGGTCAAAACCTTGTTGTAATAATACGGGTACTTCTTTCATAAATCAAATTTTTAGATTAAGTGTTTAAACGCCCTATTAAAAGATCGTAGGGCGTTTTTAAAAGTTATTAAATTAAACCAATTCCAATTAACTCAAACCAAAGACCGTTGACCCTTTCTACCTGTGACCTATCAAAATTTAAATTTTGATTTCCTTTAGCAGAAACAACCAAACTAAAATCAGATTGAGACGGAATTAAAATTGGTTGAGATAATTCAAATCTACCTCTTTGTTGTGTTAACAAAACGTTATCAAACTGCGTTAATGGTACGGCTTTCTGCATAACTATACCGTTAACTGTAAAGTCGTATGTAGCGTTAAACAACGTGTTAACACCATTATTCGCGACTTGTTGGGAATCTGTAGCAGCAAAACCCTTTGCAACTCTTGTAAATGGTGTTGCGCTTACTCCATCAAAACCAATCCAACCACCGGCTTGTATTGCAGTAACTAAAAAATGCTGCGATTGTGGTAAAACAAAATTATTTCCAGGAAAATTTGTTAAATTTTGGTCGTATGTTCCAGTAAAAAATTTAGCTGTTGTTGCATTTGTTGCTAAATCTGCCGTTTGCACAAAATGATATAACGATTGATAAGCAATTGTTTTACTGTTGCTTATTGGTAAATTAGCTTTTGTTAAATATTTAACAAAATTTGCTTGCTCTACGCCCGGTAAAGCTATATTTCTTTCAATTGATTGTGGTATTGCCATTTTCTTTTTATTTTAAAATTAAATTAACCCAATTCCAAGTAGTTCGCATCTAATATTATAATTAAGAGGAAAGGCGCTACCGTCTTGAGTTGCAACCGTAACTTCTAAACTGGTTTGTCCAGCCCAAATAACTGGTACATTTAGATATAAAACTCCCCTACTTTGGGTAATTAAATCACTATCCCAGTCTCCACCCCAAACTTCTCTTAAATAAACTACTCCATTTGTTTGTAAAGTAATATTTAATGCTGGTGCGGGTAACTCACTATTAGTATCTCCCGTTGATACTGGGTTATTTCCGGTTGTAAAACCTTTTTGCCAAACACACTCGCCTAATGCAAAGTTTGCCGCTGGTGTTCCGTTGTCTGTATGAAACATTACACCATATATAATAACGTGTTCACTACTAGGTTGAACATAACTACCCTCTAAATTTGTTACAGCTTGATTATAATTGCCAGTAAATAAGGAAACTTCTGTTTGCCCGTCGCAACTTTTAGCGTCGTAAATTGGTCTGTCTGCTATTGTTTTAGATTGTTGAACAACATTGTTAGATGCTCTAAAATAATTTCTAATTTGATTTTCAAACAAACCCGGGTTGGCTAATCTGCTTGATACTTGTGGTGTTAAAAAACTCATTTTCTTTTTTTATTTATTACATTAATATATCGTCTGCAATGTCGTTTAAAACAACGCTTCCGTCCATCATATCGCCAACGCCAGTTGTTGCCGGTGCTGCTCCTAAATTAACTGTGTTAGGCATATTACCCGGCTCAATATAATTTATTCTACTAAAACCTTCCATTTGTTCGCCAATGTCTTCGCCAATGTCTGTTCCGGTTGCTCCTAGCATACCATAACCCACCGGCTTATATTTATCATCTGCAAAGTAAATTATTGCTGCACCTAATAAAGCCGGTACATAAGGTAACATTTGTTCGCCCGTTCCCTCTTTAAAAAAGCCAACTTTATCTTCTAATTGGTCTACTGCTACGCCGGCTACTACGCCGCCAGCTAATGCGCCTACTACGGCTGTAATGTCAAATTGTTTAGCGTATTTGCTTGTTCTTGCTGCCATTTTTTTTATTTTTTAATTTATCTTCTTTTACGTTTTTTTGGAAATACTATTTCTTTTACTGCGCCGCCGGTTGCTGCGTCTACTATTAATATACCACCTAATGCAGCGGCAATATAACTAAAAGGTGCATTTCTTCTAAACCACCTTTTTATTTTTCTTCCGGTCTTTCCTTGCATATCACCGTTTAGTTGATAGTCTAGTCTTGAAAAACCACCGTTCATTGTTGCCGGTGTGACTACTCTACTAAATCCTACTTGACTGCTACTAGCTTCATTTAATTGCATAAGATTACTTTAATTTTTTTACTAATATACTATTTTTTATTTAATTGTTTAAACGCCTTATCAAAAGATCATTTACGTTTTTTCTTTTTACCTTTTTTTCCTTTGCCGCTTAACGCTAAATATCCAACAACCGCCGCACCTATTGCAATTGGTACAATTGGTAAACTGCTCTCGTCTTCTATTGGCTCGCCGTCTTCTCCAATTCTTGTACTTCTTGTGCTACTTTGCGGGTCGTCGTCTCCAAAAGGTAAATCTATGCCCGTTGCGTCTTCAAAACTATCTGCTAGTTGACCACCAAAACCGCCGCCAAAACCGCCGCCGTCTCCGCCAAAAAAACCGCCGTCATCTCCGCCGCCGTCTCTGCCAAATACTTGTCCAGCTGTTTCGGTTATGTTTCCGAAGATGTCTCTTAAAACTCCTCCGTCTCCCCGTCTTTCGTTACGTCTTAATTGTCTTTGTTCTTGTCTTAACCTTTTTGCTTCTTGTCTTGATTCTTGACGCTCTAGTCGTCTTGCTGCTCTAGTGTCTTGTCTTTCTGCTTTTTTAGCTTGTCTTCCCTCTTGTCTTTCTTGTCGTCTTGTTCTTCTTTCGTCTCGTCTTTCTGCACGTCTTTCCGAGCCAGTTAATTCTTTTCTTCTTTCTCGTCTTGCCAGTCTGTTAGCTTTTCTATCTTCTCTGCTTTTTTGTCTTGCCAATCTAGCGTCTAGCTTTTCGTCTCTACGTGTTGAACGTTTTGTTCTACGGTCTGCTGTTTTTTTCTTTCTATCTGCTTTTTTGGCTAGTCTTGCTTTTCGTTTTAATTCTCTAGCTGCTTTTCTAGCTGCTCTTCCACCCGGTGCATTTAATTGTATTGACTGTCCGTTTAAACCGTAGTTGCCATTGATCATATCGTTAACGCTCATTTCCATACCGCCAATAGCATTTTTTATACTGCCGCCGTTCATCTGTCTTTTTTGTCTTATTTCTGCAACTCTAGCTGGAACTTGAATTGATGATGCTTTTTGTCTTACTGCTTGTCTTATTCCACTACCTCTTGGTCTTGCTGCACTTCTTGCACTAGATAATGCAGACTGTCTTTTTTTCTTACGTCTTTGCCTTTTTGCTTTTCCTTGCAAAGAAACGTCGTTAACGGTATTTTGTGGGTTAACCCTTAAAAAACCTTGTAATGCTTCTAACTTCATATAACTTTTAGTTTTTGACTTTTATAATAAGGTACTGACTTAAATAATTGCATATTACTTTTATTTCCTTTGCCGGTTTGGTCTTGTCCTATAACCAAATCAATTGGTAAATTGTATTCGTCGAGTACCACAAAAATATGATTATAATTATTAGGCTGCTTTTCGTCAGTAGCCACCATTATAAAGCTATGCGGAATACGCAAGTTAATCAAAAATTGTGATAATAAAACAGAATAATCAACACAATTGCCTATGCCGTCGCGTAAAGATTTAGTCCCATATCTTATTTGCTGTCTGTTTGGATTGTCTTTTTGAAACGTAACGTTATCCCAAATAAATTTACTTACATTTTTAACGCCGGATAGAGTAGGGGAGACGTTATTTTGTATTATATATTTATTGAAAAACGGGTTTTCAGACCCTAACAAAGCGTATTTACGCATTGCGCTTATTGTATCAAATTGGTTTGCTCTACGTTTTATTAAGGTACGCACCTAATTTATTTTTAATTATAAAGTCTTCAATATTAACAATGTATTCGCGGTTTTGCGGTTTGTCAATTTCTTTAAAAGACATAATATTTAATTTTCGACCTTTAAAATTACTCTTTTTTTGGTCTTTATAGTTTGAATATACACAATAATTATAATTATTTGCAGACCATCTTGGTTTAATATCAGTAGTTAAAACTATATATGCCATAACAAATCTACCGTAATAATGATTTTCTATTCTGTCTACTAACTTTTGGTATCCAGTCCATTCGTCGCGATAATATTCGCCGTCATGTCCTTTATATAAATCTAAAGACGGTAGCCAAACCCATTTATTCGGATTGTCTCTAAATGTAATAACCATTTTAAAACGCGCATAGTCGTTAATTGCGTCAATAATTGATCGTTTGCCTTGACTGTTTAAACGCCTAGTGGCTTTTTCTCTTGGTGTTTCTGCTTTTCTTTGGTCTTTTAAATTTATTAATAAGTCTTGAAAGTGGTCTCCAAAATTTACTGCGTTTGTTTTTCTTTTCATTTGATAGTTGTTTATATTCGTATTTCCATAATGCGTAATCTTCTAGCATTTTTTTAATCTTTTAACTAATTTATATGTATCGTCGCTTACTTCA
Organism: Winogradskyella sp.; assembly: GCA_013002225.1. GTDB lineage: Bacteria > Bacteroidota > Bacteroidia > Flavobacteriales > Flavobacteriaceae > Winogradskyella. The sequence goes on along the minus strand of JABDKL010000190.1, from coordinate 260 downwards.
ATCTCATAATTATAAGCTGGGTCGTAATAAGAAGACTGTAAAACCTTTGCTTGTTCTAAGTCTGCTATTGTATGCAACTCGTAGGCTATTGAGTTTGGTTTATAAGTTAATTTGTCTTGCTGGAATTGCAATTTATTTCTTTCAGTTTCTAATTGCTGCTTTTCTTGTTTCAACAACAACAGTTCTTCTTCTAATATTTTTACCCGTCGGGTCGCTCGTAGCCATTTTTCTTTTGTTGCAATATATGTTTTGCGTAATAC
>JABDKL010000142.1 GCA_013002225.1 Winogradskyella sp. | reverse complement strand
ATTTTCAGGCTATAGGTAAAGCTACTCCAGCACTTTTGCTTACATTGCTTAGACAGGGCATATTTTTTATTCCTCTAATTTTTATATTACCAACTTACTATGGTGAAATGGGAGTTTGGATGTCCTTTCCCATAGCCGATGTACTGGCTACAATTGTTACGGCTTATTTTTTAAACCGTGAGGTAAGACTAAATTTGAGGCCTAAATCAAGGGCATAGCCTAAGCAGTTAATTATTAAGATTTTATTTTAAATCTAATAGAGGTGTTAATTAGTGATATTGATATTCTACATCTAGAATTTATTACAATTTTAAAATTAGTAGAATAATTTAAAATCCGTAATTTTAGGTTTCAATTACTAACCAACTTTTATCATGCGATTTTATACACCACTTGCAGTTTTACTGCTCATTTTTTTAAGTCTTAATTTACATTCTCAAAATTTTCAGGAAGCGGATTACGATGCTTTAGAATATCGATTGGTCGGGCCGTTTCGTGGTGGACGAAGTGCAGCCGTAACAGGTGTTCCTAATCGACCTAATCTCTATTATTTTGGTTCTACAGGTGGTGGCATCTGGAAAACAACTAATGGCGGGCGCGAATGGGAAAACATTTCTGACGGATTTTTCGGAGGTAGTATTGGAGCTATATCGGTCTCAAAAAGTGACCCGAATGTGATTTATGTTGGTGGTGGCGAGAAAACGGTCAGAGGAAATGTATCTTCAGGATACGGAATTTGGAAAAGTGTTGATGCAGGTAAAACATGGACGGAGTCTGGCTTAAAAAACTCGAGGCATGTTCCAAGAATAGCAGTACACCCTGACAATCATAACATTGTCTATGCAGGTGTTATGGGTAATATATATAAACCTACTCAAGAGCGAGGCGTTTATAAAAGTACCGACGGTGGTAAAACCTGGAAGAAGACATTATTCTCTAATGAGCATGCCGGAGTGGTCGATTTAATTATGGACCCAACCAATCCGAGGATATTATATGCGTCTACCTGGCGTGTACAGCGTACACCTTATAGTTTAAGTTCAGGTGGAGAGGGTTCTGCACTTTGGAAAAGTACAGACAGTGGAGAAACCTGGAAAGAAATTTCAACACATAAAGGATTTCCTGAAGGAACCTTAGGAATAATAGGTGTTACTGTTTCACCGCTTAACAACCAACGTGTATGGGCAATAATCGAAAATAAGGATAAGGGAGGCTTATACCGAAGCGATGATGGAGGTGAAACCTGGAATCAGGTTAATGACGAACGTAAGTTGCGTCAGCGTGCGTGGTATTACACCCGTGTCTATGCCGATACTGAGGATGTCAATACAGTTTATGTTCTAAATGTACGCTATCACAAAAGTACCGATGGCGGTAAAAACTTTAATACTTATAATGCACCACATGGCGATCATCATGATTTATGGATTGCGCCAGAAGACCCTAAGCGTATGATTATTGGAGACGATGGAGGAGCACAGGTAAGCTACGATGGTGGTGAAACCTGGAGTACATATTATAACCAACCGACCTCACAGTTTTATAGAGTAACAACCGATAATGCCTTCCCCTATCGCATTTACGTGGCTCAGCAGGACAATTCAACAATTAGAATTCCGCATAGAACAGATGGTAGAGCGATTACAGAAGACGATTGGGAAAGTACTGCAGGTGGTGAGAGTGCCCATATTGCCGTTGACCCAGAAAATAATGAGATTGTTTATGGTGGAAGTTACGATGGATACCTAACACGTGTGAATCACGAAACAGGAACCGTTAGAGCAATTAATGTATGGCCAGATAACCCAATGGGTCATGGTGCTGAAGGGATGAAGTATCGCTTTCAGTGGAATTTCCCGATTATATTTTCAAGACACAATCCAGATAAATTATATACCTTTTCACAACATGTTCATGTGACTGAAAACGAAGGACAATCCTGGGATATCATTAGTCCGGATTTAACACGTAATGATCCCGAGAAGCTAAAATCTTCTGGAGGCCCAATTACTCAGGATAATACCTCGGTAGAATATTACTGTACAATTTTCGCTGCACAAGAATCACCTTTAAAAGAAGGCTTACTCTGGGTTGGTAGTGATGATGGTTTGATACATGTTACGCAAGATGGAGGCGAAACCTGGGACGATGTGACACCGAAAGGGATGCCAGAATGGATGATGATCAACAGTATTGAGCCTAGTGCTTTTGACGAAGGGACCTGTTACGTTGCTGGAACTAAATATAAAACCGGTGATTTTGCGCCGTACTTATACAAAACTACAGACTACGGTAAAACCTGGAAAAAGATAACCGAAGGGATAAATGAAGAGCATTTTACCAGAGTGCTTCGTGAAGATCCAAAACGAAAAGGATTGTTATATGCAGGTACCGAAACTGGCATGTATATTTCTTTTAATGATGGTAAAACCTGGAGCCCTTTTCAGTTAAATTTACCTATAGTTCCTATTACAGACCTCACAATAAAAGACAATAACCTGATTGTAGCGACCCAAGGGCGCAGTCTGTGGATGATCGATGATCTGACTGTAATCCATCAATTATATGATGCCGATTTAAGTAAGGCTATGCTATTTAAACCTAAGGATACGTATCGTATGAGAGGTGGTAGCCGAAAGGGAAGCAAAACTTCTGGCACCAACCATCAAAATGGCGTGCTTACCTATTTTAACCTGAAGGATTTAAAAGAGGATGATATCGTGTCGCTCACCTATTTTGATACTAAAGGCGATACGATCAAAACCTATTCAAACAAAGACAAGAAAAATATGCTCAAAGTTGAAAAAGGGGCAAATCAATTTGTTTGGGATATGACCTACGATGGTGCCGAACGATTACCAGGTATGATTTTGTGGTGGGCAAGCTTAGAGGGTCCGAGGGCAGTCCCGGGAACCTATAAAGTAAGTTTAAACGTCAACGGGGAAACACAAAACCAACCGTTTACTATTCTGGCAGATCCAAGGGCAGAAAGCACTTTAGCAGATATGCAGAAGCAATTCGTATTTATCAAGGATGTCAATGAAACGATGGATAAGGCGCATAAATCCATTAAAAAAATAAGAAATATAAATGCACAATTAAGCGATTTTCAAAAGCAATATAAAGACAATGATGACGTAGCTGAGTTAGTGGAGAAGGCCAAGACTTTAGAAGAAGAGTTATCCACTATCGAAAAAGAACTTTATCAGACCAAAAATAGAAGTGGTCAAGATCCCTTGAACTTCCCGATAAAACTAACCAATAAACTCGGACATTTAAATGCGTTGGTAAGCATGGGAGACTTCCCACCAACGGAACAAGATATTGCTGTAAAAAATGAACTGACGTCTAAAATTGAAAAGCAACTCAATGCCTTTAACACCATATTAAACGATGAGGTAAAAGCATTTAATGCTGCGTTTAATGCTAAACAGTTGAATTATTTGTTTGTTGAGGAGTAATGGAATACTACAACTATATAAAATCCTTGCATCTCATTTTTGTCATCACCTGGTTTGCAGGCCTGTTTTACATTCCAAGACTGTTTGTTTACCAGATAGAAGCTTACCATAAGCCTTCACCTGAAAAGGAAATTCTGGGGAAACAACTAAAGCTTATGGCAAAGCGACTGTGGTTTATTATTACCTGGCCTTCCGCAATATTAGCAACGATTTTCGCAGTGTGGTTAATCATTTTAATTCCAAGTTGGTTAGCACAGGGATGGATGCATGTTAAGCTCACTTTTGTACTATTGCTTTTTATCTACCATTATAAAACACATATTTATTACAAACAACTTCAAAAAGATGAGGTTAAAGTGACCTCTAACTTTATGCGTATCTGGAATGAAGGCGCCACATTTATCTTATTTGCTGTTGTCTTTTTAGTGATCTTAAAAAGTGCTATAAATTGGATCTTTGGTGTCGTTGGAATTGTTACTTTAGGAATTCTTTTGATGTTAGGTTTTAGGCTTTACAAGAGCATTCGCTCAAAAAACCCAGAGGCTTAGTTGGCTTGATTATTGTTATATTTAGCTCAATGAAAATAAAAAGACTGTCCTTAAGAGCTAGAATATTTGTAGCAATGATACTGTTAGTATTGTTAGCCTCAGTATTAATTGCTGCAGTAACTATATATCAGTATAACGAAGAAGCTAAGGACTACCACAGAGAGCGCTTAGAGCGTAAGGAAAAAGCAATTCGTAGTAGTATAAATTTTGCGATAAGAGAGACAACCTATCCTGTTACGACAGAGAATATTCCTTTAATTTTTAAAGACGAAATTTTCGATATTGATGCCATTCATAATTTACAGATCAACCTTTATGATCTGGAAGGGCAATTGCTTAAAAGCTCAAAAAGAACCATACAACGCGATACCACCGAACAGTGTATTGATGCAGAAATTTTGAACCAATTAGCTAATACGGCAGAGCATCGTTATGTGGTAAAAAAAGAAGAAAACGGGCAAACCTTTCAATCTTCATATTCTTATATAACCGATAAAAAGTTTAAAAATTTAGCCATATTAAATTTACCCTATTTAGAAAATGATGACTTTTTAAAGAAAGAACTTAATGAGTTCTTATTACGACTAGGTTATGCGTACCTCGCCATGATTTTAGCGGCTATTGTATTTGCATACTTCATTTCAAAATACATAACAAAATCACTTAAAACTATAAGTGAAAAAATGAATGAAATTAGGCTCGAAAAACGCAATAAAAAAATACAGATAAAGTCGTCAAGTGAAGAAATAGAAACGCTTGTGAATTCCTACAATAGTATGATTGAAGAGTTGGAGGATAGTGCCGTTAAATTAGCCACTAGCGAACGGGAACAGGCCTGGCGTGAAATGGCAAAACAGGTCGCGCATGAAATTAAAAATCCATTAACCCCAATGCGATTAAGTGTTCAGAGCTTTCAGCGAAAATTTAATCCTGAAGATGAAAATATTCATCAAAAGGTCGAAGAGTATAGTAACACCTTAATTCAACAGATAGATACCATGAGCTCAATAGCATCGGCCTTTTCTAACTTTGCTAAAATGCCGGCTCAAAAAAGTGAGGTGTTAAATGTGGTGCATATTGTGAAATTGGCCTTAGATATATTCAATGAGCACTATATTAATTTCGAAGCGGAGACAGATGAAATTATTGCAAAGCTCGATCGCACACAGCTTATTAGAGTGGTTACTAATTTAGTTAAAAACGGAATTCAAGCCATACCTGAAGACTCAGAGGACCCCAAAATTGAAGTGAAGGTTTTTAGCGAATTTAATAATGTAAAAATTGTCATAGAAGATAATGGTATTGGTATAACTGAAGAAAATAAGGATAAGGTATTTGAACCTAAGTTTACAACTAAAACCAGTGGCATGGGACTTGGGTTGGCAATGGTTAAAAACATTGTTGAAACTTATAACGGAAGTATTACCTTTACAACTCAGGAAAGCAAAGGCACTACCTTTATAGTGACTTTTCCTAAGGGATAAGGATTATTTCTGCCTGAACAAGAACCTCTAAGCCATAAGGCACAGGCTGTATGGCTGGCTTAAACGTTTGCAAGAACATTTTAATACAATTACATAAATTCCCTTTTTTAAGGGAGGAAATTTTAAGTTATTATGAATTACGAAAACATACTCTCAGAAACTTCAAATGGTATCGCAACAATTACCATTAATCGCCCAAAAAAATTAAATGCCCTCAATAAAGCAACCATCCAGGAACTTCATAACGCTTTTGATACTGCAGATAAAGACCCTAATACAAAAGTTATTATCGTTACAGGAAGTGGTGAAAAAGCCTTTGTTGCAGGTGCTGATATCAGTGAGTTTTCAGATTTTAATGTTGAAGAAGGTGCAAAACTCGCTGCCAAAGGCCAGGAACTATTATTTGATTTTATCGAAAATTTAAGTACTCCTGTAATTGCAGCAGTTAATGGATTTGCGCTTGGAGGTGGATTAGAATTAGCGATGGCATGTCATTTTAGACTTGCCAGCACAAACGCAAAAATGGGACTTCCAGAAACATCATTAGGAGTCATCCCCGGATATGGTGGTACACAACGGCTACCGCAGTTAGTGGGTAAAGGTAGGGCCATGGAAATGGTCATGACTGCAGGAATGATAAATGCCAACCAGGCGCTACATTATGGTTTAGTAAACCATGTTGTTGAACAAGAGGAACTTCTGTCTTTTACGGAAAAAATCGCAGGAAAAATAATGCGAAACTCAACTGTTGCAATTGCTGAAGCTATTCGTGCGATTAATGCCAATTATACCGATGGTATGGATGGTTACGAAGTAGAAATTGAGGCTTTCGGAAATTGTTTTGGAACTGAGGATTTCACAGAAGGAACCACTGCATTTTTAGAAAAACGCAAGGCTAATTTTCCTGGGAAGTGATATTTGGTCTCGACTAATCATCTCCACTATTTTTTAATTGTTAATACTACAACCCTTAGCAAGACCTAGTTGCATTTCGTAATAATTTTACGATATGCAATCTAAACCCGTTTTAAAAGGTCGTGGTGCACAAGCCAAAGCCCATAATCGTTTCTTTGAATTATCTCATGAAATGAGAGACGACTTTTTGGAATACTGTAAAAAAGAAGGTGAACTTGCTGATAGTAACACAACCCAATACCTCAATGTATTTCCAAAAACTATTGTAAATAAGGTGGCCAGTCCCGATGTCGGTATGGCTTACTCTATGAATATGTATCAGGGATGCGAACATGGTTGTATTTATTGTTATGCACGCAATAGTCATGAATTTTGGGGTTTTGGTGCGGGTTTAGATTTTGAACGACGTATTCTGGTAAAAAAAGACGCACCAGCGCTTTTGGACAAGCATCTTAAAAAGAAAAGTTGGAAAGCCCAGCCTATTGTCATGTCAGGTAATACCGATTGCTATCAACCTGCCGAGAAACAATTTGAATTGACTAGACGGTGTTTAGAAGTATTTTTAAAGTATAAACATCCCGTTGGGATTATTACAAAAAATGCCCTTATCCTTCGAGATTTAGATCTGCTAAAGCAGTTGGCAGCAGATCATTTGGTCGGAGTTAACATTTCAATTACCTCCCTTTCAGAAGATACAAGGCGCATCTTAGAACCACGTACAGCTACTATAAAAAGACGACTTCAAACCGTAAGGGAACTAAGTGACCATGGGATTCCGGTTAATGTCATGCTGGCCCCTATAATTCCATCCATAAATAGCCATGAAATTTTACCAATGGCAAAAGCAGTTTCAGAAGCAGGAGCTACTGGCATCTCCCATACTATTGTAAGGTTGAATGGTGCAATTGGCGAAATTTTTACAGAATGGTTAAAGACAACAATGCCCAATAGCGCAGATAAGGTCCTACATCAAATTAAAAATTGTCACGGAGGGACATTAAATGAAAGTCAATTTGGGAAGCGGATGCGCGGTGAAGGTCAGATCGCAAAGCAAATTAACGATTTGGTAAAACTGGCGCGAAGAAAATATTTTAAGGATCGGACAAAGCCAAAATTAAATTGTGAATTGTATGAAGTCTATAGGGATGGGCAGATGAAATTATTCTAAAAAAAAAAGCAGGTTTCAAAGCCTGCTTTTCAACTAATAAATAACTAAATATATAAACAACAATTTATAGTCTATAACGCTCAACATATACTCTGTTATTGGTTCTAACTACCACAGTGTATTGACCTCTGTAAGTTTGGTCTAGTTTGTAAACCCGATTTAAAATGCTATTACCCGTTACCACTTCGGTGTAAATAATGTCATTCTCATAATAAAGGTAGATCTTCATTTCATCATGACTCAAAGCTAATTTTGAAATAATAACTTTATTATCTAAAATTCTAAAAACAGGCTTAAAGAATTTTTCATTCGTTTCCTCACTAAAAGTGACAGAATGATTTTTTACTTCGATAGATTTGGTTTGGATACTAAAATCTTTTTCGATTTCTACTTCATAGATGCCATTCTTGAGCTGAGAAAAATCATATAAATGCGTTAGGCTCCCATTTTGTTTTGTGTATCCACGATAAACAACCATTCCGGTAGCATCTGTAACTTTAATTTTATCCCCTTTCTTAATATGCCACTTTATTGTCGAGTGTTTTAATGTGTCGTTTGCATTAACAGTGTAGGTGATCAACACTACAACTAGCATTAACAATGTTTTTAATACCTTTTTCATTTTTTCAAAATTTAAGAGTTAAACTTATTTAACACTACAAAACTAGGCTGATTAGAATTTTTAAAAAACAATCATTTTGGTATATTTGTATGTATAATTAACCTTATAAATGGCGCAACGCTGACAAAAGGTTAAAATAGCATATAATCGTGGTAAATGTCTATATAATTACCGTGTTAATTACTTTACCTTTATACCAGTCTAAAGCATATGAAAACAAGAAAACCAACATTAGAAAAATTAAGTCCCGGGTTTGGTAGTTCTATTTTAGTAAAAAAGCACTTAATAGATGCTTATAAAGGAGAGGTGAAGCCTTTTTGGCATTTCCACCCAGAAATTGAGCTAGTTTATGTCAATAAAGGCAAAGGTAAAAGACATATTGGAAATCATCTGTCTTATTTTAATAACAGCCAACTACTACTAATTGGTTCCAATCTGCCACACAATGGTTTTACGGATCGATTAACTATTAATGGTTCTGAGACACTAGTGCAGTTTAAGCCTGAATTTTTAGGTAATAAATTTTTTGATATACCTGAAATGGAAGCTATAAATAAAATGTTCGAACTATCTAAGCAAGGTCTTTTATTCGGTGTAAAGACGAAGCAAAAATTAGGAAAAAAAATTGAAAAATTAAACGAGAAGGAGGGTTTTAAAAAAATTCTAATTCTGTTAGAGATATTGCATGGTCTGGCAAAAGCACAAGATTATACCATATTAAACGCTGATGGTTTTGTATTTGAAACTGAACCACAGGATAGTTCAAAGGTCGATGTTATTTTTAAATATGTTAATCAAAATTTTCAGCGTCATATAAGCCTAAATGAAATTGCAGATCTGGTTAGTATGACTATACCTGCGTTTTGTAGATATTTTAAGAAAGTAACAGGTAAAACATTTACAAAACTGGTTAATGAATATCGGGTAGTACATGCCACAAAACTGTTGTCCGAAAGCCAGATGAGTATAACTGATATTTGTTTTGAATGCGGGTTTAATAATTTTTCGCACTTTAATAAGCTCTTCAAGGAGTTTACTGGCAAGAGTGCTTCACAGTACAGAAAAGAGTTGAAACTTATGGTGCATTAACACCTTTAATGCTCTTCTAGAGATTATATCGAAATCTAAATCGAAACCAATACATAGAAAATCGCGTTGCTGTTACTTTTCGCCATCCCATTCAGAAAAAAACTGTTTTAAAAACCCCTCCATATATTTGTGTCTTTGTGCAGCAAGGGCGCTTCCGGTATTAGTATTCATTTGATCTTTTAGCAATAACAATTTTTCATAAAAATGATTAATTGTAGGACTCGAAGCGCCCTTATATTCAGCCTTGGTCATATTAAAATTTGGCTTAATCTCAGGGTCAAATAGCGGTCTGTTTTTAAAGCCTCCATAATTAAAACAACGTGCAATACCTATGGCACCAATGGCATCTAAGCGATCTGCATCTTGTACAACTTGCATTTCTTTTGAAGAAAACGAGGTGTCTTGATCGAAGGAATTTTTAAAGGACATATGCTCAATAATTTGAACCACATGCTCAATGACCTGGCTATCTACATAATTGTTTAAAAGAAAGGCACTTGCTTTTTTAGGCGCTATAGTTTCATCGCCATTGTGAAATTTAGAATCTGCTATGT
>JABDKL010000133.1 GCA_013002225.1 Winogradskyella sp. | reverse complement strand
TCAGCGTCTGTATTTCTTGTAAACATTGGATTATACTCTAGTGCTTCATGTTTTACTTTAGTATATAAAAAACGGATGACTGCGCGATAGCCATCATCATGAAACGACTGCTTAAATTGTGTCAATAATCCTTTGGCCACCAACTGCATAAGTACTGTATTATCACCTTCAAATGTTGTGAAAATTTCCGTATCTGCTTTAAGTTGAGCAAATTTATTTTCAACTAAATATCCTTTACCGCCGCAAGCTTCTCTACATTCTTGAATTGTTTTGGTTGATAACCAAGTTGCCTTTGATTTAAGTCCGGCTGCAAGCGTTTCAATTTCACGCATATCTTCACTCTTGGCATTAGCATATTTTTCTGCCAAATCGCTGAGTGCAAAATAATGAGCGTATGTTTTTGCTAAAAGCGGGAATAATCTTTTTTGATGCGTTGGGTAGTCAATGAGTAATGTCTCTCTTTGGCTAGGATTTGCGGCAAACTGTCTTCTTTTCATTGCGTAATTGAGTGCAATGTTTAAAGCTAGTTTTGAGGCATTGTTTCCTAAAAGTCCTACACAAATTCGACCCACTACTAAGGCACCTAACATAGTGAAAAACCGTTTGGAAGGATTTTTTATTGGGCTTTCGTATTCTCCTATATCATTGACAGAACCATACTTATTCAATAAATTTTCTGCAGGAACCTTAACATTGTCGAACCAGATTCTTCCATTATCAACGCCATTCAAACCAAGTTTATATCCACAGTCTTCAACTTTTACACCTGGTAAAACTTTGTTATCTTTTCTAATTGGTACCAGTACAGCATGGACACCATGACTTTCACCATTTACAATAAGCTGAGCAAAAACGGCTGCCATTTCGCTGTGTAAAGCATTACCAATATATTCTTTGCCAGCTGCAAAATTTGGAGAGTGAACTGTAATTGACTTATCATCATGATTATAAGTTGCAGTGGTTTCTAAACTTTTAACATTAGATCCATGTCCAGTTTCTGTCATCGCGAAGCAACCCAATAATTCTGCTTTGTGTAAAGCTTCTACATATTTTTTGTGATGCTTTTCTGTTCCTAATTGAAAAACAGCGCCGCCAAAAAGGCCGAATTGAACACCAAATTTTATAGCTAAACTGAGATCACCATAACCCAGCATTTCGAAGATGGCAATATGGTCTCCATTTTTTTCGTAGCCACCATATTTTTTAGGAAATGAATATGCACTGAGCCCTTGAGCTGCTAATTTTTTTGTTTGTTCTAAAATCCTTTGTCTGTAAATATCTTTGTTTGGTTCGTATGTTTGGTCAAAAAAAGGATCTCTTAATAGTTGACGTACTCTGTCTTTCAGTTCAATGTGTTCACCATCCAATAACATTTTAAGTTCATTACTGTCAAACTCACAAACGGTGCAAGTATCATCTATTACAATTTCTGGAAATAATTTATTGACCAACAGATGTTCACTTTCTGCATTGACACCTAAAATTTCTTTAAATTCGATTAGGCTGTCTCTTGTATCTTTCGCTTGCCAAATATTGTTAGCGTCCAGTCCAATTCCTTGTCGAGCCATTTCGATGCCCAATTCAATTAAAGAAGACTTTTTATTATCGTCAATATTTTTAGAATGTGCTTTAATTGCATTACCCCAAGATTTAAATTGAGTAGGGGAAGGCGGATTTAAAGGATCAGCCCAAGATTTTAAAAGCGTTTTTTCGTCTGGATTTAAAAAAGAATAGCTGTCTATTTTATCGTGGATAAATTTAATTTCCGTGGGGCTTAAAACTGAGTCTGACCATCCAACATAATATAAGGGTAGCAAACTTAAAATGCCTGGGGAATAATTGTCAGTTGCTTTAGTAGCCATGATTATTTATTTGTCCAATAGTAAAAATTTCCTTTTTCTTTTTCAAAACCAACAGAAGGATACAGTTTATTTCCAATGATATTGGTTCTTTCAGTTTCTAACATAATTCCATAGGCTTTGGTTTCGACACAATGGTCTTTTGCTGCTTGAATGAGTTTTTTCGAAATTCCTTTTCCTCTTCCAGAATGCATAACAAAAAGATCATTAAGCAGCCAAGCGCGTTCTAGTCTTGTGGATGTAAAAATAGGGTAGAGTTGGGTAAAACCAATAAGCTCTTGATTTTCATTTTCTGCAACATAAACCACGGATTCTTTTTTTTCGAAACGCTCTTTTAAGAATTGGTATGCCTTATCGTAGTTTGATGGCTGTCTATAAAAATTTCGATAGCCTTCAAATAATTTCGTGAGGTTGTTCAAATCAGAAATGTCAGCTTTACGAATCGTTATCATATGCTAAGTCAGTTTTAATCTGTTTTGCACTTCGTGTTCCTCAATGGCATATCTGATTAACTCAGAAATCAATTCTTGTTGGGGAAGTCCTGAATGTTCCCAAAGTTTGGGGTACATACTTATATTGG
>JABDKL010000082.1 GCA_013002225.1 Winogradskyella sp. | reverse complement strand
AATTGAAGATAAAAATGGTAACATAAAATATATATCTACAAAAAAAAACAGATTCACCGATAATGATGGTAATAAATATCTAATTGGTGTGATCAGAGATATAACAGAACTTAAACAGGCTGAAGCACAAATATTAAAAAGCAAGCAATATTTAAATCAAATTATAAATAATATTGGTGACCCATTGTTTGTAAAGGATGAAAACAGCAGGCTGTTGTTGGTGAATAATGCATTTTGTGAGATATTTAATGCCACCAGAGAGGAGGTTTTAGGAAAAACCTTAGCTGAACACGTACCCGATGACGAGCGAGCTATGTTTCTAAAGGTAGACAAAGAGGTTATCGAATCGGGTGTAGAAAACATCAATGAAGAGACCTTAACCTTAGATGGTCGTGAAAAAAAGATCATATCTACCAAAAAGACCAGATTTGTAGATGAGAGTGGCAATAAGGTTTTAATTGGAATTATACGTGATGTGACCAAACGCCGATTAGCAGAAATAGAACTGGAAAATTACAAGAACCAACTCGAAGCATTAGTAGAAGAGCGCACAGAAGAGGTGAATTTAAAGAACGAAGAACTACAACGCATGAATAAGTTATTTGTAGGAAGAGAATTAAAAATGAAAGACTTAAAAGATAAAATTAAAAAATTACTACAAAATAAAGGGTAGTACCTTTATTTTTAACGACTCATATATGAAAAGTAATGCCCTTTTTCTTTTTTTGAAAAAACCAGTAGTCGCTGGTTTAACTATCTTCGTGGTTTTATTTATTTTTACACAATACATTGCTTATCAGCAATATACTATCTCTCAAAATGAGCAGACCAGAGCTATTAACAACAAGATTAAACTAATTAATGAAAAGCTTCAGGCACTTGTATTATATAGTTATTCTTCAACAAAGACTTTAGCACACATTGTCGAGAGAAATGGTGTTCCAGACGATTTTACAGAGATTGCCAAGGATTTACTAGACAGACAAGAATATTTTGATGTAGTACAATTAGTAGATGGTGAAGGTTATATCACTCATGTCTATCCTTTAGAGGGCAATGATGTTATTGGTTTTAATATAATTAATAGTACCACGGCCAGGAGTGGTGCCATTGCAACCATAGAACGCAAAGATTTCTTTATCGCTGGCCCTATTAATCTGAAGCAAGGTGATATAGGTATTATAAGCAGGTATCCTATATACAGGGAAGGAAAATTTGAAGGTTTTGCAGCGGTCATAACAACCATGTCTAATTTTTTTGAGGACATAGATATCGATACCGAGGGTAATACTCAATTTATTTACCAATTGTCTAGAGTAGATACAGAGACTGGAGAAGAAGCCTTTTTTTTAGAAACAGACATGTCCCAATTTAAAGAATTTGCAACACCTGTAGAAGTCACCTTTGGGGAGTGGCGCCTTTATGTAGTGCCTAAACAACAAGAATTTTATTCAATACTATGGCTATCAATAACAGGATTTTTATTGGCTGTAGTTTGCGGTAGAGGTATGTGGTTCATTGCCAAGCAGGCAGGAGAGATCGATAAATTGAAAACGTTAGAACTTAGCCAAAAAGAATTTGAACTAAGTACCATAAGTAAAACCTCTAAGTCAAAAATTGAAGAAAGTGAAGCAAATCTCAATAGAGCTCAACAGATTTCTAAATTAGGAAGTTGGGACATTAACTTTAGTACAAAGAAATTGTCCTGGTCTAAAGAAATGTTTAATATTATGGAAAAAAATCCTGACGATTTTACTCCAAAATATGATGCTCATTTTGACCATATACATCCAAATGATATGGAAATAGTTAGAGAATCATACTCTGGTTTGTTAGAAAATAATAAGCCCTATCAAATCCTTTATCGTTTAAACTTTGAGGATGGACGCGTAAAATATATTGAAGAACAATGCGAAATTCAGCACGATAACAACCAGCGTCCTGTAAGGGCATTTTGTACTACTCAGGATGTGACAGAGCGAAAAGTGACAGAACAGATACTAAAAACGAGCGAGTTGCTATTCCGTAGTCTGGCCTCCAATGCACCAGTAGCCATTTTCAACACTAATGAGTCCGGTGAATGTAATTATGTTAATGAGGAGTGGATCAAGTATGCTGGATTAAGCCTGGAGGAAGCAAAGGGTTATGGCTGGACAGAAGCAATTCATCCCGATGATAGAGAACGTGTATTGAGTGAGTGGCAAGATGCTATAGCCTCTAAAAAAGATTTTAAATCAGAATATAGATTTAAAGACAAAAATGGCAAGGTGACTTTTTTAGATGCAAAAGCAATAAAATTAAAAGATTCATCTAATGAATCATCTTTGGGTTATATAGGTATTGCTACAGATATTACAGAGCGGGTAAAAAGCGAAAAAGAACTGTTAAAGTATAAAACAAACTTAGAAAAAGAAGTAGAATTAAGAACTAAGGAGCTTAATGACAGTAAAACGGCATTAATGAACCTATTAGAGGATATTAATGCTCAGGCGGAAGAATTAAAGAAGGAAAAAGTAAAAGCACAATCTGCCGATCTAATGAAGTCTGCGTTTTTAGCTACAATGTCTCATGAGCTAAGAACACCAATGAACTCAATTATAGGTTTTACAGGAATTTTACTAAAAGAATTAGCCGGACCCTTAAACGACGAGCAGAAAAAACAGCTCAATATGGTTAAGAACAGCGGCTCGCATTTATTAGGTTTAATTAATGATATTCTGGATATTTCTAAAATTGAGGCTGGTAAACTTAAGGTGTCATTTTACGCTTTTAATTATTTAGAAGCCTTAGAGAAAACTATAGACTTTGTAAAACCACAGGCTGAAGCAAAAGGCTTAAAAATACGCACCGAACTATCTGAACTAGATATTACCCTTGTCAGTGATATTAGACGTGTAGAACAGGTGCTTTTAAATTTGCTTTCTAATGCTATTAAATTTTCAAAAGAGGGTATTATTACAGTAAAAATAGCAGTAGAGGATCAATTACTTATTACTGAAGTGATAGACCAGGGTATAGGTATTAGCCAGGATGATATTGTGAAATTATTTATGCCATTTATTCAGCTCGAAGCGGGACTTAATAGAAATCATGATGGTACTGGTCTCGGTTTAGCTATAAGTAAAAGTTTAGTGGAAAAACTGGGAGGTTCAATAGAAGTTAAAAGCGAAATAGGTAAAGGAAGCAACTTTACATTTAAATTACCTCTCGAGCATCCTGATAGTAAAAAATGAAAATTTTAATATTAATTAAAAATTAATATCTTTAAAGAGAAGTGAAATCTATTAGTTTACCAAATATGCTATGAAGCCTACAATTTTAATTATTGAAGACAATGAGCAAAACATGTATATGCTTAATTATCTTCTTACCAATAGTGATTTTAAGGTCTTACAGGCTTTTAATGGCGTGGACGGATTGCAACTTGCGCACGATCACCATCCTGACATTATATTGTTAGACATACAGCTTCCAGATATGGATGGTTATGAGATCTGTGTTAAATTACGTTACAATGGGCTTCCCAAAGATACCTCAATAATTGCTGTAACGTCCTATGCTATGGGCGGAGATAAAGAAAAAGCAATTGAGGCAGGTGCAGATGGCTATATAGAAAAACCGATAAATCCAGAAACATTTGTAAATCAAATGAAATCAATTATTAATTCTAAATAAAGTACATAGTCCTAAATGCAAACTGTTTTAATAGTAGATGATATCTATGAGAATTTGTACCTGCTCAAAGTTATTTTAGAGGAGGCAGGTTATAATGTTATTGAGGCTAAAGACGGTAAGGAAGGGCTAACTAAATTAGGTAAACATGCTGTAGATGCAATAGTCTCAGATATTTTAATGCCAGTCATGGATGGCTATATGTTTTGCCAGACCTGCAAGAAAATGGAAGAATTTAGAGATATTCCATTTCTTTTTTATACTTCTACTTATACCGAAAAATTAGATGAAGACTTCGCTATTAAACTCGGTGCTGACCATTTTTTAAGAAAGCCACAAGATCAGGAAAAGATTCCTGGTCTAATTGAAAAACTCTTAGCCAAAAAACCAACTAAAAAAAATCCTGTAAAAGAAGAAGATTTTACAGAACAGGAAGTTTTAAAGTTATAT
>JABDKL010000057.1 GCA_013002225.1 Winogradskyella sp. | reverse complement strand
TTACACCTAAACTTAAAGCCAGTGTTTTCATAGCTTTTATGATTTCGTACATACCACCTTTTGGATGCCACGTACCTAGTCCAAAATCAGCGAAATTCATAAAACTGTAAAATGATGGGGTTTGACTTGGTTTTGCTCCTAAAAACAAGACAGGAAATTCTAATGTAGATATCAGTTTTGGGTTCTTAAATTTTTTACGAACTTCAGTGCTAATAGTTTTAAAGAAACGATCTATTCTTGTAACAGTTTCTTTTGTTACAAGTTCAAATGGAGAAATTCCAGGCTTTAATACTACTTTATTAATGGCGATATCGTAATGCTCCTGAGCTCGAGCGATAAAAGCCCTCAAAGGCTTGGAACTGCCTTTTTCAATGCGTTCAAATTCTTCACAAATTTGGTCCATGTGGTCGCCAATGGTGATAACGTCGTCAGAAAAGAAAATCTTATAGGCTGGACTTAATTTATCCAACTGATAATAATCACTTGTGCTTTTGCCAAAATCGTTAAAGAATTTTTCAAAAACGTCTGGCATCCAATACCAACTAGGTCCAATATCAAAGGTAAAACCATCTTTTATTAATTGTCTGGCTCTGCCACCAACCGCATCATTTTTTTCATATATTGAAACCTTATGGCCTGCTTTTGCCAGATAGCAGGAAGCAGATAATGCAGAAAAGCCCGAACCGATAATTGAAATGGTTTTGTTCATATGTAATTAAACTGCTTTCATTAAGGTCTGAATGCTTTTAAAAGGAGAAATTTGCGAAGGCAAATCATTTAAATCTAAAGCATTGAGCATTTTTCCTAAAACCCAGAATTCAATAGATTTACTAGTTAATACTTTTTTATTAAACTCTGAAATGTAATCTGCGATGTGGTCCTTATCTGGCATTACAGTAAAATAGGAAACATAGATAATGTCGTTATAATAATTTTGAATGTCCAAAAGGCTATCCATCGGGACACTAAACCCTAAGAAAATAGAATGAAACCCTTTACTCACCAACTTATAATTAATAAACATTAAACCTAACTCGTGGATTTCGTTTTCTGGTAAGTATAATACAAATGTTTTTTTAGATTTATTAATTTGTTTTGACTGTGCCTTTTCGGTATGTATTAAGATCTTTTGTCTTACTAATGAAGATAAAAAATGTTCATGGGCTGGCGTAATCGTATTTGTTTGCCATAATAAGCCAATTTCGGTTAGAAGCGGAATAAATACTTCGTAGAATACGTCATCAAAAGATTTTTCTTGTAATAATGAATCGTATGTTTTGTAAAACAAGGTTTGGTCAAAATTAAGCATCGCTAACTTAAAGGAATTGAGCGCATGGCTCTCCACATTACTTCCTGAAGCAACCTTTCTTACCAGTTGCGGAATCTTATTCTCATCTAACGTGGCAATTTTAGAAATTTTATAACCGTTATTATTGAGATAACTTACATTTAGCATTTTTTGAAAACTTGCTAAATCGTAATATCTTATATTAGTTTCGGTTCGTTTTGGTTCTAGTAGATTATAGCGTTTTTCCCATATTCTTATAGTATGCGCCTTTATACCTGTGAGATTTTCTAAATCTTTTATGCTAAATCTGTGCTTTATATTGTTCATTTTTATTTAAAAATGTTTAAACAAAAATAAACTTTAATCCATAAAGTTGGTTATAATTAACAAAATTTAAATAAAATTTGGAAAAGTGCGCACGAGAAGACTCGAACTTCCACGGACTAATGTCCATCAACCCCTCAAGCTGACGCGTCTACCAATTCCGCCACGTGCGCATTTATGATAAGTAAAGGTAAAAAAAAAGTTAAGCTTTTTGCTTAACTTTTTTGTGACCGGGCTGGGGCTCGAACCCAGGACCCTCTCCTTAAAAGGGAGATGCTCTACCAACTGAGCTACCCGGTCATTAATCGTTCTCTTTAACGAGGGTGCAAATATAAAATGTTTAATTAAAAAAACAATACTTTTTTTACATAAATTTTTGTTTTTTTGTTGTCACTAATCGTAGTCATTTAATAATCAAAATCTAAGCAGTATGATAGTTGTTTTAATGGGGTATATGGGGTCTGGAAAATCTACAATTGGTAGAGATTTGGCTAAGACGCTCAATTACAAATTTTTAGACCTAGATGACTATATTGTTGAAAATGAAAATGGATCTATTTCTGATATATTTAATAATAAAGGCGAAATTTATTTTAGAAAGAAGGAGTCCAAATATCTGCAGAATATTTTAAATGATAAGGAGAGTATCGTCCTGGCCTTAGGAGGAGGAACACCATGTTATGGAAAAAATCTAGAAAAATTGTTGAGCGATATTAATGTCAAAACATTTTATTTAAAACTCTCGATACCTCTTTTAATAGAACGGCTATTTAACGAACAGGACAAAAGGCCATTAATTAGTCACTTAAATTCGAAGGATGAACTCACAGAGTTCATAGGCAAACATCTTTTTGAACGTGCACAATATTATAATCGGGCAGAGGTAGTTATAAATGTTGTCAATGACTCAAAGCAAAATATAATTGAAAAAATTCTAGTAAACTTAATCTAAATAGGCTTCGTAAGGTTGCTTCGAAAGATTAACGTGCACATGCTCATATAGTGATGTCGACAACGAAATTCCTTTAAAATCTGCTTTAACAGGAAATTTTTTATGATTTCTGTTGACTAAGACGGCTGTTTTAAATTGCTTTAACGGCACGTCTAAAAAATGTTTAATACCATAAATAAGCGTGCTTCCTGAATTTAAGACATCGTCAACAAGTACTATAGATTTGTTAGTGTAATCTTCCTTATATATTGATGTAATAACGGGTTGTGTCGGTTCTTTCTTATTAATAGATACCTTGCATAACGTAGATTCAATTGAAGAAATTTTATCCAGACATGTTTTTAGTTTTTTTGCAAGTCGGTAACCATTACTATCAATACCAGCTATAATAAGTTCAGTCTCATCCACATTACTCTCATAAATTTGATAAGCTATACGCTTTATTTTATGTTCGATTTGTTTATGACTTAAAATAGTATTTTTAGTTAAGGTCATTTGGTCTTTTTTTCAAAGATAAAAAACAGTTCTTTACCCTGTCTTTCTTTTATAGAATTAATTGATTTTTCTAATAACCGAATATAAAAATAATCTGAAAATAATCTCTTATACTCAACTAAATCACCACCAAAAGGTGGTCCTTGTGATGTTAGTTCAAAATCAAAAAACAAACCAACTATTTTGCCTTTTGGTTTTAAAAGGACATTAGATTTAGATACATATTTTGATCTTAAACTGGGGTTTATAGCACAAAAAAAAGTCTGCTCTAAAATAAGATCGAAAGAATCCTCAATGTCAAAGAAATCAATATGTAGAAGTTGAGTATCAGGAAAATCGGGAACCCGCTCCTTAAAATTCGATAACGGCTGTATAGCAATATCGGCGATATACACATTTTTATAGCCTAGTTGCCACAAGTATTCTGCTTCATAACTATTGCCTGCACCTGGAATCAATATTTTAATAGATTTATCTTCTAATTGATCGATGTAATATTTAAGTGGCGTAGAAATGTAACCAATATTCCAGCCTGTATCTCTGTTTCTATAGCGATGAGACCAATAAATTTCGTCCAACTTACTCTTCTTCATAATAATTGTCTAAATCACGACGGTCTTTTTTTGTTGGTCTTCCGGTTCCTTTTTTTCTGTAATAATCCTTACTGTATTTTAAAAGCTCCTGTGCTTCAAAGGCTTCTTTAGGCGTTGTATCAGTTCTATATATATCAACCAGTTTGGCGCCAACTCTATTTGGCGGAAGATCGTTAACAGTGAGTTGATATTTAATTTGATTTTTTCGTAACTCAATCTTATCCGTAGCATATACCTCTCTTGAAGCTTTTGCAACAGTGTCATTTATTTTTACCTTCCCTTTCTTACATGCCTGGGTTGCAAGACTGCGAGTTTTGTAATATCTAACGCACCATAAAAACTTATCAACTCTCATATTATTAAATTAAATTCTACGTTAATCTTATTGCACAAAAATATTATAATATTGTATCTTGCGCCAATTAAAAGCAATAATGAACCTTAAGCGTTACAGTAGGCTAATGCTACGAGAAATAATAAAATTTATGAAAATTAAGTCATTTTTAGTTGGGATATTCTCCCTAGTAGTTTTTATAGCTATTTATTCCTGTGAGACAGACGACGATGTTTTGCAAAGTGATTTTGAAATCAGAGACAGAGCAGAGCAGCAAATAGCAGATAATGATTCTATTTTAGCATTTTTTGAAACACACTATTACAATGCTAGTTTCTTCGAAACTGGTAGTAATCATAAAATTGAAGATATTGTTATAAGTGAATCTCCAACAGATTCTCAAGGTAATGCTAATAAATTATTGTCTGATGCTTTGGCAGATGGTGATATGACAGTTAGAACCATTATTTATTTAGATACGGAGTACGAATACTATTTTCTTAATATCAATCAAGGAGGTGGAGCATCCCCAAAATTTACAGATCGTGTTAGAGTAAGATATGAAGGCTTCACTATTGAGGATGAAAATGTATTTGACCAAGTGAGTACACCTATTAGTTTAGCATTAACCGGTGTTGGCTTTGGAAGTGGTGCTATTCCTGGTTGGCAACGTATCTTACCTGAATTTAACACTGCCGCAGATTTTACCATTGGTAATGATGGTATAACCAATTATAACAATTATGGTTTTGGACTGATGTTTATTCCTTCAGGGTTGGCCTATTTTGTGTCGCCTCCAGCAGGTTCATCTATAACCGCGTATGCTAATTTGGCATTCAAATTTGAGTTGTTACAAACTGAAGAAATAGACCACGATCAGGATGGTGTTGCATCTTATATTGAAGATCTAAATAATAATTTAGATGTTTTTGATGATGATACCGATGA
Organism: Winogradskyella sp.; assembly: GCA_013002225.1. Classification (GTDB taxonomy): domain Bacteria; phylum Bacteroidota; class Bacteroidia; order Flavobacteriales; family Flavobacteriaceae; genus Winogradskyella. Next base: position 16,553 of record JABDKL010000057.1, on the reverse strand, counting down.
GGATGGCAATCCTAACTATTTTGATTTAGATGATGATGGTGATGGTGTTCTAACCATAAATGAGGATATAAATCAAGATGGAGATCCAACCAATGATGATACAGATGCAGATGGGATTCCAAATTATCTTGATGAAGACTCCACTGAGTCTACGGAGGATGATGATGAATAACTCGATAAAGAGAAAAAAAAAGCCGCAAATTTGCGGCTTTTTTTTGTTTATAAAATTAACACTTTTAGAGTGCTATCGATAGCCCTAAAATTAGTTGATCTGGACGAGTATCTACTCGAGAGTTGTTGTTAAAAAATGATGCCTCATTCTCATTAAGTCCTCGTTCGTATCTTAAATCAATGCCAACCTTATCGAAATTAAGGCCGATACCAAAATTAACGCCTACCGAAAAATCGTCTTCTACATTATCTATAGTGATGCCATCGAATTCTGTGTCCAGAATGTATTGTAATGCAGGTCCACCAAATACACTTATAGGACCTATTACTTTTACGCCAACCAAAAGCGGAGCGTCAAGTTTTTTTACGCTAAACTGATCATCATCATAATCGCTTTTTGTAGTGGTATATACTAACTCTGGTCTAAAAAATATTCTGTCACCAATTTTACCAAATACACCAAAATGATAACCAAGATTACGATCTGGATTTTTGGCATTTTGCCCAATAGATTCAAAGTAATCTCCGTTAGCACTATAATTTAATCCTCCTTTAAGCCCAAAAGCACTTCCGTTTTGTGCGCTTAAACCTAAGGTCATAAGTACTAAAGCAGCAGTTAATAAACTTGATTTTTTCAAATTTTTCATAATATTCGTTTTTAAGATTAGAAAACTATTATCAAAAACGTTGCCAAAAGGAAGTTATTTTCTTTTCATTACAGTTTTTACTGCATTTTCGACTGCAGCCGCATTTAAACCATATTTGTCCATTAGTTGAGCAGGTGTACCTGATTCACCAAAAGTATCTTGAGTAGCAACAAATTCTTGTGGAGTAGGTTGTTTTGTCGATAGGACTCTAGCAACACTTTCTCCTAATCCTCCTAAGTAATTATGTTCTTCTGCAGTTACAATACATTTAGTTTTCGATACAGAATCTAATATGGCCTTTTCGTCTAGTGGTTTAATAGTATGGATATTAATAACCTCTGCACTAATGCCATTTTCATTAAGGCTTATAGCAGCTTCAAGTGCTTCCCAAACCAAATGACCTGTAGCCACAATTGTAACATCAGTACCTTCAGTAAGTTTTACGGCTTTTCCAATTTTAAATTCACCATTCTCAGGAGTAAAATTTGCCACTTTAGGTCTGCCGAATCGTAAATAAACAGGTCCCTCATGTTCTGCAATTGCTAATGTTGCTGCTTTAGTTTGATTATAATCACAGGTATTAATTACGGTCATTCCAGGAAGCATTTTCATTAAGCCAATGTCCTCTAAAATTTGATGCGTTGCACCATCTTCTCCCAATGTTACTCCAGCATGCGAAGCACATATTTTTACATTTTTACCTGAATAGGCAACACTTTGTCTAATTTGATCGTAAACGCGACCTGTAGAAAAGTTTGCAAATGTCCCTGTAAATGGAATTTTTCCGCCAATAGTCATTCCTGCAGCAATACCAATCATATTTGCCTCTGCAATTCCGATTTGGAAAAAGCGCTCTGGATGATTAGCTTTAAAATCATCCATTTTGAGCGAGCCTGTTAAATCTGCACATAGTGCTACAACATTCTCATTAGATTTTCCAAGTTCAGTCAGGCCTGCACCGAAACCTGATCTTGTATCTTTATTGCCTGTGTTTGTATATGTTTTCATTTGTGTTTTTTGATTGATAATTAATAATCGCCCAGTGTTTCAGGGTTTTGGGATAATCCTTCAGCTAATTGCTCATCATTGGGAGCTTTTCCGTGCCATGCATGTGTATGCATCATAAAATCAACACCATTGCCCATAACAGTTTGTAATAGCACACAAACGGGTTTGTTATTTCCAGTTAATGACTTTGCTTTGGTCATACCTTTTAATATAGATTCTATGTCATTACCGTTTTCAATGGTAACGACACTCCACCCAAAGGCTTCAAATTTAGCGCTTAGATCCCCAAGTGGTAGTACTGTTTTTGTGGAACCGTCTATTTGTTGACCATTAACATCAATAGTAGATATTAAATTATCAATATTGTTACCTGAAGCATACATTATAGCTTCCCAGTTTTGTCCTTCTTGTAACTCTCCGTCACCATGCAGACTATAAATAATATGATCGTCATTATTTAGTTTCTTAGTTTCTGCAGCACCAATCGCAACAGACATACCTTGTCCTAAAGATCCAGAGGCAATTCTAATTCCAGGCAAGCCTTCGTGTGTTGTTGGGTGACCTTGTAAACGCGAGTTTATTAACCTAAATGTATTTAATTCTTCTATTGGAAAGAATCCTGAACGTGCCAGCACACTGTAATATACTGGAGATATATGACCGTTTGACAGAAAAAATAGATCTTCTCCTTTACCATTCATATCAAATCCATCTTTAGTCTCCATTATCTCCTGATAGAGTGACACAAAAAATTCGGCACAACCTAAGGACCCTCCTGGGTGGCCTGAGTTGACTTTATGTACCATTCGCAAAATATCTCTGCGAACCTGAGTAGTTAAATCTTTTAATTCCTGAATGTCTGGCATATTATTGTTCTTAAATTTATGGCACAAAAATACTTTTTTAAAACAGCCTTACAAAAGCTCTGAGACGTCACTTATTAACGATTTTAAGGATTTGCTAACAATTTTAAATTTAATTAAGATGTCAATGTTCTTGAGTTAATTATATTTGCGCTCATACATATTTTTAATGGATTTTAAGCGTTTAGCAAAAGACAAAGAATCAAAGGCGAGAGCTGGTACAATAACAACAGATCACGGTGTAATTGAGACACCGATATTTATGCCTGTAGGAACAGTAGCATCTGTAAAAGGTGTGCATCAGCGAGAATTGAAAAATGATATTAATCCAGATATAATTCTTGGTAATACGTATCACTTATACCTAAGGCCTCAAACACCCATATTAGAAAAGGCAGGCGGGCTTCATAAGTTTATGAATTGGGATAGAAATATATTAACCGATTCAGGTGGATATCAAGTCTATTCTTTATCTGCTAACAGAAAAATCAAGGAAGAAGGCGTTAAATTTAAGTCGCATATCGACGGCAGCTATCATGTTTTTACTCCAGAAAATGTGATGGAAGTACAGCGCAGTATCGGAGCAGATATTATTATGGCATTTGATGAATGTACGCGATATCCTTGTGACTATAATTATGCGAAACGATCGATGCATATGACGCATCGTTGGTTAGAACGTTGTTTAAAGCATCTCAAAAAAACACCTTTTAAATATGATTATGCACAGACCTTTTTTCCTATTGTTCAAGGAAGTACTTATAAGGATCTAAGAAAACAATCGGCAGAGTATATTGCAAATGCTGGAGCAGAAGGTAATGCAATTGGAGGTTTGTCGGTAGGTGAACCGGCAGAAGAGATGTATGCAATGACAGATGTAGTCTGTGAAATACTACCTGAAGATAAACCACGTTATCTTATGGGTGTTGGTACACCAATAAACATATTAGAAAATATAGCCTTGGGTGTAGATATGTTCGATTGTGTTATGCCAACCCGTAATGCCAGAAACGGGATGTTATTTACAGCACATGGTACTATTAATATAAAAAATTTAAAATGGGCAGATGATTTTTCTCCGATCGACGAAATGGGAATAACATTTGTTGATACAGAATACAGTAAAGCCTATTTAAGGCATTTGTTTACAGTAAACGAATTACTAGGTAAGCAAATAGCAACAATTCATAATCTAGGATTTTATTTATGGTTAACACGAGAAGCCAGAAGACATATTATCGAAGGTGATTTCAATTCTTGGAAAAATAAAATGGTGAAACAAATGGATAAGAGATTGTAGAACGTGAAGATTTTAGACTGGTACATACTAAAGCGTTATCTGCTAACATTTTTAATGATGCTGCTGCTTTTTATACCTATTGGTATAACTGTAGACTTAGCAGAAAAAGTAGGTAAAATTCTAGAAAATAAAGCACCGTTTTCCGAGGTCTCTGCATATTATCTCGACTTTACAGTATACTTTGCTAATTTGTTGTTTCCACTATTTCTTTTCTTATCAGTCATCTGGTTTACATCCAAACTGGCAAATAATACAGAAATTGTTGCATTTTTGAGTTCCGGTGTTTCATTTACCAGATTTTTAAGACCTTATTTAATAGGCTCAACAATAGTAGCGGGATTTGCACTTTTTCTAGGACTGTATCTAGCGCCAATTGCTAGTCAGGGATTCAATGAATTTAAGTTTAAATATTTAAAGAAGAATAAACAAGTACAACAGACGCAAGAGATCTATAGACAAATAAATGATAATGATTATATCTATGTAAGCAGGTTTATTCCAAACCGAAACTTAGGTATGAATTTTACCTATGAGCATTTTGATGGTAATGAACTTAAGTATAAAATATTTGCTGATAATATAAGGTTTGTCGAAGAAGATAGTGTTTATAGATTAACGTCTTACGTAAAGCGAACCTACAATAATGGTATAGAATCAATTGAAGAAGAAAGACGAAAGGATATAGCATTACCGTTTGAATTAGAAGATTTAACACCTGTTGAATATGCTGCTGAAACAAAACCTTATGGCGAACTATTAGATTTTATTGCTGCTGAAAAACGCCGAGGCTCTCCAAATATTGGGAGATATGAAGTAGTAAAATTAAAGAAATGGAGTCTTCCAGTTTCCATTTACATCCTAACAATTATTGCAGTAGCAGTGTCTTCTGTTAAACGCCGTGGTGGCATGGGCGTTAATCTGGCGGTCGGAATAGCGATTGCAATGATCTACGTGTTTTTTGATAAGATTTTTGGTGTAATGGCAGAGCAATCTAATTTTCCGGCCGTTATTGCAGTATGGTTTCCTAATTTAATATTTGGTATTTTAGCAGTCTATCTTCTGCAAAATGCAAAACGCTAAACTTAAGCATTATTTTCATTTACATTTTCTTGTTTTTATAGCTGGATTCACAGCTATTTTAGGCGAACTGATAACCATAGGATCAATAGCTTTAGTATGGTACAGAATGGCGATAGCCAGTGTATTAATGTTTCTTTTTATTAAAATAATTAGGCTCAGGACAAAAATCACAAAAAAATTGTTCTGGCAATTTTCAGTAGCGGGAATAATAATAGCACTTCATTGGATCACATTCTTCGAATCTATAAATCAGTCTAACGTATCAATTGCATTGGCTATGTTTTCATCAGGTGCATTTTTTGCCTCATTTATAGAACCTATATTTTTTAAGCGTCGGGTGTTACCTTATGAAATTTTATTTGGACTCGTTGTGATATTCGGTGTTTTTCTAATTACAAGTAGCGAGATTAACTATTTAACAGGTATTCTTTTAGGGTTATTATCTGCATTATTCTCTACCTTGTTTGCAGTTATAAATGGACGGTTTATAGTAAATCATAATGCAACAATCATATCATTTTACGAGTTTATTAGTGGAGTGGTATTTATTAGCATTTTTATTATTTTTTCTGATATAAAATTTAATGCAGAGTTCTTTTTGTTGTCGTCGTCAGACTGGATTTATCTTTTAATTCTTGCCTCAGTATGTACAGCTTACGCTTTTATCGGTGCCGTTGAAGTGATGCGCTACATTAGTCCATATACAGTTATCCTTTCCTATAATTTAGAGCCGTTATATGGTATAGCTCTTGCCTTATTATTATTTCCTGAAAAAGAAAAAATGTCTCCACAATTTTATATTGGAGCCATTTTAATAATAGCTACAGTAATCACAGATGCAATTTTAAAAAACTATAAAAAGAGAAGAAATAAAAGGAAGACTATTACCAATTAAAGTTTTTATATTTGCACTAACTATCTAACAAAATAAACAATAAAACAACTTCAAATTGTATGGAATATTTAGAGTTTGAATTACCTATAAAAGAATTAGAAGAGCAGCTCGATAAATGTCAAATTATTGGAGAGGAAAGTGATGTTGATGTAACAGAAACGTGTAAGCAAATCGAAAAAAAGTTAGCTGAAACGAAAAAAGACATTTATAAGAATTTAACTGCATGGCAACGTGTACAGCTATCTAGACACCCAAACAGACCGTATACTTTAGATCATATAAAGGCACTCTGTGGAGACTCTTTCTTAGAGCTTCACGGAGATAGAAACGTAAAAGATGATAAGGCTATGATTGGTGGTCTTGGAAAAATCGGAGACCAGACTTATATGTTTATAGGACAACAAAAAGGTTATAATACTAAAACCAGACAGTATCGTAATTTTGGTATGTCAAACCCAGAAGGTTACCGCAAAGCTTTACGTTTGATGAAATCTGCCGAAAAATTCGGGATACCAGTTGTAACATTAATTGATACTCCTGGTGCTTATCCAGGTTTAGAAGCAGAGGAACGCGGCCAGGGAGAAGCTATCGCTAGAAATATTCTAGAAATGGCACGTTTAAAAGTGCCTATCATAACCATTATAATTGGAGAAGGAGCATCTGGTGGTGCACTTGGAATAGGAGTAGGAGATCGGGTTATGATGTTAGAAAACACATGGTACTCCGTCATTTCGCCAGAATCTTGCTCTTCAATTTTATGGAGAAGTTGGGAGTATAAAGAGCAAGCAGCAGAAGCGCTAAAGCTAACCGCTAAGGATATGAAGCGTATGAAACTGGTAGACCAAATAATTAAGGAGCCACTTGGAGGAGCACATACTGATAGAGAGAAAACCTTTTTAGCAGTGAAAAATGCGATTACTAAATCTTACGATGAGCTTAAAAACTTATCACCAAAGGATTTAGTAAAACAACGTATGGATAAATATGATGACATGGGAGTCTATAAAGAGTAATACCCCTAAACATAGGCAGCATAAAAAAACTGAAGTTTAGGGCTTCAGTTTTTTTTGGCGCTATTAACAATATATTAAAGTTATTAACAGTTAAATTGTTGAAGACCTGTTGAGATTGCAAAACTGCCTTTGGCAGTTTATCGATACAATTTAGCTACATTCGTAAACTATGAAACAACCAAATCCAGTACAAGGTTATAAAGTTGATAAGAGTACAATCATTAGCTTAGAAAAAGGCAAGATTCCTCCACAAGCTATTGATTTAGAAGAAGTTGTACTAGGAGCAATGATGATTGACAAAAAGGGTGTAGATGAGGTTATTGACATTCTAAGTGCCGAAGCTTTTTATAAAGAAGGCCATAAACATATCTTCGAAGCAATTTTTAAATTGTTTGAAAATAGCGAGCCTGTTGACTTATTAACGGTTTCTAGTCAATTAAAAAAAGATGAAAAGCTCGATTTAATAGGGGGCGATTTTTACTTAATATCGTTAACACAACGCGTATCATCTTCGGCCCATATTGAGTTTCATGCACGTATAATTTTACAAAAATATATTCAGCGTAGCTTAATAAAAATTTCTAGCGAAATAATTGAGGAAGCTTACGATGAAACCAAAGATGTTTTTGACCTTTTGGATAATGCTGAAGCTAAACTTTATGAAGTAACACAAGGCAACGTAAAAAAATCAACCGAGACTGCTCAAAGTCTCGTAATACAGGCGAAAAAGAAAATACAAGATATTTCTAATAAAGAAGGGTTAAGTGGTATTCCGACGGGGTTTGATAAGGTAGATAAGTTAACTTCTGGTTGGCAACCCTCTGATTTAATTATCATAGCAGCACGACCAGGTATGGGTAAAACAGCTTTAACCTTAACCATGGCGAGAAATATTGCTGTAGATTTTAACCAACCTGTGGCATTTTTCTCCTTAGAAATGTCTTCAGTTCAATTAATAACACGTTTAATTTCAAGTGAAACGGGTCTTTCTTCAGAAAAACTTAGAACAGGTAAACTCGAAAAGCATGAGTGGGAACAGCTCAATGTTAAAGTAAAGACTTTGGAAAAAGCACCATTGTTCATTGATGATACACCTTCTCTTTCTATTTTCGACTTGAGGGCAAAAGCACGTCGATTGGCATCTCAGTATGGAATAAAAATGATTATGATAGATTACCTGCAATTAATGACCGCTGGTGGAAGCCAAAAAGGTGGGAATAGAGAGCAGGAAATTTCAACAATTTCAAGAAACCTTAAAGCATTAGCTAAAGAACTTAGTGTTCCTGTAATTGCACTTTCACAATTGTCTAGAGCGGTAGAAACACGTGGAGGTAGTAAACGTCCTTTATTATCGGATTTACGTGAATCTGGAGCTATTGAGCAAGATGCAGATATTGTATCTTTTATTTACCGTCCAGAATATTACAAGATTGATGAATGGGATGATGAAGAACGATCACCTACAGAAGGTCAAGGAGAGTTTATAGTAGCTAAGCATAGAAATGGTGGGCTTGATAATATACGATTAAAATTTATTGGGCATTTAGGTAAGTTTGACAACTTGGATGATTTTGATACGCCGTTTGGTGAATTTCACTCTAAAATGAATGCTGCAGCAAATGATGATACATTTAAGCCAGATAATTTTCCTTCGGCCTCAGATGCATTTGATGGCCCGGAAGATGATGGCGTGCCTTTTTAACAGCATTTTAAGTATTTGAAAATTCTTTTTTGGCTTATCTTTACCATTCGCCATATAAAAGAAAAATTGCCTCATGTTAAATAAAACACGTACAACAAATATTCTGTTGTTGATCATAGTAGTACCCTTAGTATTTTACTTACTTAAAATACTTTCGTTTATTTTTATACCGCTAATATTTTCAATGTTTATTGCCTTGTTGTTTCTTCCACTGATGAGATGGTTAGGACGACGAAATGTGCCCAAATTAGTTAGCATATTTATAGTGTTATTCTTGGTAGCTGGAGGCTTAAAAATTGGTATAGAATTAATTCATTTATCAAGTAAACAAATTTTAGCTTCCAATGCTGATTTTTTAGCTAAGGCTGAAATTAAATTAGCTGATTTAAAAGTATATCTTTTAGAAAGTTTTGGTATTGTGATCGAGCAAGATTCCAATCTCATTGGGCAGTTGTTTGAAAAAGAAAACTTAGGTTCGACAATAGATTTTCTTAGAAAATTTTTAACCTCACTCTTAATGACTGCTTTCTTTGTGGTATTATGGTTAGCAGAATCTATCAATGTACACAAATTACTTAATAGCACGCTCTTAAAACGTAAACATACATCGGTAAAAGCATTTATGAAGATTGAGAATGACCTTATAAAATTTATAAAGGTCAAATTTTTGGTAAGTGCTCTTACAGGTTTATTCACAGGGTTAATGTGTGTCTTTTTTGATGTGAGTTTTCCTATCTTTTGGGGATTATTTGCATTCGCTATTAACTTTGTGCAGATGGTTGGTTCTTTTATATCGGTAATATTGCTTTCAATTTTTGCTTTTGTGGAGTTAGACCCTTCGAGTATGTTGTTCTTTTTTATTGTCGCAATAACAATGGTTCAGGTCACTTTCGGAGCAATTTTAGAGCCTATTTTTATGGGTAAATCTTTTTCAATAAATATAATTGCCGTTTTGGTGATGTTAATGTTCTGGGGCTTTTTATGGGGTATTCCAGGTTTAATTATGGCGATTCCAATTACAGTATTTATTAAAATCATTTTGGAACAATTTCCCGGTACTAAGGTTATTGCTAACTTACTTTCAGGAACTCAGACCTCACTTGAATAAAATTACATAGGTCTATCAGTCTTAAAAGATTTATAATAAAAACTGTAACAGGCTAAAAATTAGTTATATTTCGTTCTAAATCCTCGAATTTGAAAAAAATAGTTCTCATTCTGTTTACATTATTTTTAACCACTAATGCATTTGCTTCTTACATTCTAATTCCTATGGATGCAGAATCACAAGAAAATCATTTAAAAGCTTACGGTGTTACATTTTGGACTTTAGAAAGAGCACTAAAGGTTAAGTGGTTATTGAATTATAGAGGTGGTTCTTTCTTATTACCAGATGCGGAAATTATACAACGCGAATGTCAAATTAGAGGCGTTTCTTTCGAAATAATATCAGAATCCAAAGCTAACCAAATTTTAGAAGAAATTGCCAGTCCTGCCGTAAACCAAGAAGCGGTGGTATTAGAAAAAGCTCCAAAAATTGCAGTGTATACACCTTACGGTACGCAGCCTTGGGATGATGCAGTTACTATGGTTTTAACCTATGCAGAGATTCCTTATGAAACTATCTATGATAAAGAAGTATTAGATGATGAACTGTTGCTTTACGATTGGTTGCATTTGCATCATGAAGATTTTACAGGTCAGTATGGTAAATTTTACAGAAGCTTTCGGTCGGCAGCATGGTATATCGAAGAAAAAAAAGCAGCTGAAAAATTAGCACAGGAATTAGGGTATAATAAAGTATCCGAAGCAAAGTTAGATGTTGCCATTAAAATAAGAGATTACGTGGTTGGCGGAGGATTTATGTTTGCTATGTGTTCGGCTACAGATAGTTTTGATATTGCACTGTCTGCCGAAAATGTAGATATATGTGAACCCATGTTTGATGGTGACGGCAGTGATCCAGGTTATCAAAATAAAATTGATTATTCAAAAACATTTGCATTTAAAGATTATATTTTGGAACGTAATCCTAATGTTTATGAGTTTTCATCTATAGATATGACTCAAAAACGTCAAATTCCATTTAAAACAGATTACTTTTCACTTATGGAATATTCTGCAAAATGGGACCCGATTCCGACCATGTTAACTCAAAATCATACAGCCTTGGTAAAGGGGTTTATGGGGCAAACTACCTCATTCACAAGAAATCAAATTAAGTCCAATGTCCTAGTTATGGGAGAGAATAAAACTAATGGAGAGGCAAAGTATATACATGGCATAAAGGGAAAAGGATTTTTTACATTTTATGGCGGTCATGATCCTGAGGATTATACACATAGAGTAGGAGACCCTAAAACAGAACTGGATTTACACCCTATGTCGCCAGGTTATAGATTGATTCTTAACAACGTGTTGTTCCCAGCAGCTAAGAAGAAGAAGCAAAAAACATAGTCTAATTATGTTATATAATCTTAAACTTTTTTTCAGACAATTTGTTTTCGCCAATGTTTTCTGGATTTTGGCTTGTACGCTTTTTATCCTCATCAGATTTTTAGCATACGGAGAAGACCAAGGTGAAATATATGCCAATCCAAAAAACCAAGTGCCAATTACGGAGTGGATTCACTATGGTCTGATCGCTGGTATTATGGTTGGTGTTTCCTATGCAATTATCGAGTTTCTTTTTGAGAAATTTATTACAAAGAATATCTATTTAGGCTTAGCAGTGATATTCAAGATATTTCTCTACATTTTTGTTTTAATCTTTACATTGACTTTTGTACTTAGATTAATAGAGTTAGAAATGGATATAGATTTACCAAACCAAAGAGGCTGGTGGATTGATAATACTATTTTTTGGTTAGCATCTTCATACTTTTTTATTACCTCATTTCTATTCCTATTTATAAAGATTGCCAACGAAAAGTTTGGTAAAGGGGTTTTGTTTAATATGTTAATAGGTAAATATCGAAAGCCAACGGAAGAGGATCGAATTTTTATGTTTTTAGATTTAAAAGCATCTACAACAATTGCAGAAAAAATGGGACATAATAAATATAGTCAATTGCTGCAAGACTGTTTTTTTGATCTTAATAAAATTGTAGATCGCTATAGTGGTGAGATTTATCAATATGTAGGTGATGAGGCTGTTATAAGTTGGCCAATCAAAAAAGGGTTAAGACATAATAACTGTATTGCACTTTATTTTGCCTTTAGAAAACTTCTTAAAAAACGCCAAAAATATTACAATAGAAACTATGGACTTTTACCTTTTTTTAAAGCTGGGCTTCATGGAGGTAGGCTAATAATTACCGAAGTTGGCGTCGTTAAAAAAGAATTAGCATTTCATGGAGATGTTATAAACACAACAGCAAGAATACAAGATGAGTGTAATAAATATAATGAGTCACTGCTTATTTCGGAATCATTATTAAAAGAGGTTTATTTTAAATCTAAATATTTAATAAATGAAATAGGTAATTTAGAACTTAAGGGTAAGAAAGAAAGCATAAAAGTGTTTGCTATAAATGAAAAATAAAAAATCCGATTCGTAAGAATCGGATTTTTTTAAGCGAAAAGTTGTTATTAATATGGCTAAAAAGCCTTACTTAACTTTGTTAATGATAGCTTCAAAAGCTTCTGGATGATTCATTGCTAAATCTGCAAGAACCTTACGATTCAAGTCAATATTATTAGCTTTTAATCCGCCCATAAATTTTGAATAACTCATTCCATGTTGTCTTGCACCTGCATTAATACGCATAATCCATAGAGCACGGAATGTTCTCTTTTTGTTTCTGCGGTCTCTGTACGAATATTGCATCGCTTTGTCTACCGCATTTTTTGCTACTGTCCAAACGTTTTTACGTCTTCCAAAGTAACCTTTTGCTTGCTTAAGAACCTTTTTTCTTCTAGCTCTTTTTGCAACTGAATTTACTGATCTTGGCATTTCTTTTAATTGTGTTTTTGTAGTAGGCGACCATCCGGTACTTGCTAAATAATTTTGCCTAACTCCAGGGTTTATAAATTGTTTTAACCGATTAAAACGACGTTATTTTAAACGTAACATTGTTTTAATATTGTCCTCATCTGCCTTATGAACTAAGGTATCATGAGTTAATTTTAGCTTACGCTTTTTAGATTTTTTTGTCAATATATGACTCTTAAAGGCGTGCTTTCTTTTAATCTTACCAGTGCCCGTTAACTTGAAACGTTTCTTAGCACTCGATTTTGTTTTCATTTTAGGCATTTTTCTCCTATTTTAAATTTACGTTTCGCTTATTATCATTTGCTGAGTTAACAGCTAATTTACTTCTTCTTAGGTGCAATAAACATAATCATGCGTTTACCTTCAAGCTTAGGAAGTTGTTCTACTTTCCCATATTCTTCAAGGTCTTGCGCCAATCTTAATAATAAGATTTGTCCTTGCTCCTTAAATACTATAGATCGTCCCTTAAAGAATACAAAAGCCTTAAGCTTTGCACCATCTTTTAAGAATTTTATAGCGTGTTTTTTCTTAAATTCATAATCGTGATCATCAGTTTGAGGACCAAAACGAATTTCTTTTACAACGACCTTTGTCGCTTTAGATTTTAACGCTTTTTCTCGTTTCTTTTGTTCATAAAGAAACTTTTTATAATCCATAACTTTACAAACAGGTGGATTTGCATTTGGCGAAATCTCAACCAGATCTAATCCTTGTTCGTCAGCCATGGAAAGCGCTTGTTTAATAGGGTAAACACCAACTTCGACATTTTCTCCTACAACTCTTACTTCTTCAGATCTAATTTTAGAATTAATACGGTGTTTATCCTCTTGGGCTACCCGTCTATTATAATTCTTTCTGTTTCTACGTATTGCTATGACTTATATATTTAAATTAAACGTTTACTATTTAAAAGTTTTCAAACTTTTATTAATTCTTTCTTTTATTAATTTCGAAAATTCTTCTACACTAATTGTGCCAATTTCACCACCACCATGTTGTCTAACAGTAATTGTATTATCTTTTTCTTCCTGCTCGCCTACAATAACCATAAATGGGTACTTCTGCATCTCTGCTTCACGAATTTTCTTACCTACAGTTTCATTTCTGTTGTCTGCAAGGGCGCGAATTTCGTCATTTTCTAGCAAATTTAAAACTTTTTCGGCGTATTTTTCATATTTCTCACTAATAGAAATAATAATTGCTTGTTCTGGCATTAACCAAAGCGGAAAGTTTCCACCTGTATGTTCGAGTAAAATGGCAATAAATCGTTCCATGCTTCCAAATGGAGCCCTGTGAATCATAACTGGTCTATGCAGCTCATTATCACTACCTTTATAGGTCAGGTCAAAGCGTTCTGGCAGATTATAATCTACTTGTATTGTTCCAAGTTGCCATTGTCTTCCCAATGCATCTTTGACCATAAAATCTAATTTTGGACCATAGAACGCAGCTTCGCCCTTTTCTACCACATAATTAAGACCCTTATCTATCGCCGCATTTAATATGGCGTCTTCTGCTTTTTTCCAGTTTTCATCACTACCGATATATTTTTCTGGCTTTTCTGGATCTCTCAGTGAGACTTGAGCTGTAAAATTTTCAAACCCTAGAGAACCGAAAACATATAAAACTAAATCAATAACCTCCTTGAATTCTTTATCTAACTGATCTGGCGTGCAAAATATATGAGCGTCATCCTGAGTAAACCCTCTAACTCTTGTTAATCCGTGTAACTCGCCACTTTGCTCATACCTGTAAACGGTGCCGAATTCTGCAAATCGTTTGGGTAGTTCTTTATAAGAAAACGGTTTGCTATTGTAAATTTCGCAATGGTGAGGGCAATTCATAGGTTTTAATAGAAACTCTTCACCTTCTGCAGGAGTAGCTATCGGCTGAAAACTATCTTCACCATATTTTGCATAGTGACCTGAGGTAACATATAATTCCTTTTGTCCTATATGTGGTGTCACCACCATTTCATAACCCGCCTTTTTTTGTGCTGCTTTTAAAAAATTCTCTAATCGTTCTCTTAAAGCCGCTCCTTTAGGTAACCATAAAGGTAATCCTTGACCAACTTTTTGAGAAAACGTAAACAACTCAAGTTCTTTACCTAGTTTCCTGTGGTCTCGTTTTTTAGCTTCTTCTAAAAGTTGTAGATATTCGGTAAGCTCTTTTTGTTTTGGGAATGATATTCCATATACTCTAGTAAGTTGCTTTTCGTTCTCATCTCCTTTATAGTATGCACCTGCAACACTTAGAATTTTCACTGCTTTAATTATTCCAGTATTCGGAATATGGCCTCCTCTACATAAATCTGTGAATGTAGAATGATCACAAAAACTAATAATGCCATCATCTAAGTTCTCAATTAACTCTACTTTATAATCATTTTTACCATTATAATAAGATAGAGCTTCTGCCTTTGAAACGTCACGCATTTTAAAATCGTGTTTGCCACGTGCGATTTCGATCATTTTAGTTTCAATAGCTTTGAAATCATTTTCTGAAATACTGCCTTCTCCTAAATCGACATCATAATAAAATCCATTTTCAATTGCAGGACCTACCCATAGTTTCACATTAGGATATAGTTCTTCTAAAGCTTGGGCTAATACATGTGCTGTGGAATGCCAAAAAGCTTTTTTTCCCTCGTCATCTTTAAAAGTATATAGTATAAGACTACCATTTTCATTTAAAGGAGTGGTAGTTTCAATTGTCTCATTATTAAATTTAGCTGAAATGACATTCCGCGCAAATCCTTGACTAATGTCTATTGCAACCTCTATAGGTGTAACTCCTTTATCAAAAGATCTAACAGATCCATCAGGTAGTGTAATTTCAATCATTTTAAAGTTTAAATTTTAGCTGACAAAGATATACCTATATATATAATAGACAAAGTGAACCTATATTTAAATGTATAGATGACAAAAACGACTGTGTATTTATTAATTTTTTACGGGGCGTTACATTAAATATTAGAGCTCCTCAAGGTCTTATTATTTTTTTTAGAGTGTAAGTATCGGGTAATGTGTGCTGTAGGGTTGTGTTTAAAAAAATAATTAAAAAAGGTATTGTGGGATTAAAAAAGGGTTCTATATTTGCACCCCGAAAACGATGCCCCTGGGCTAGTGATCGCGACGTTCTTTCTCATAAAAACAGCATTAAAATAAAAAATCAATAATTTATTACTTGATTGTTGCGGGAAAGAAAAAGGGTTGTATATTTGCGCCCCGAAAGAAACACACTAGCGGTGTTTCTTGGGAAGTTCTTTCAGATAAAAAGCGGCGAGAAAAAAAATATAAAATATTTTTAATTAGATGTTGTGAGAAAGAAAAAAGGGTTTTATATTTGCACCCGCTTAACGAGGAAACGAGTTGAGTAAAGATAAAAAAAAGTTCATTAACATATTGAATTGACAGCGTAAGAATTTTATTGGAAACGATAAGATTCAAACAAGAGAATAGATCATTTAGAGTACTTGAGAAAAATTCCTATTAGTTGTTAAAGAGATAGTCGTAAGACTTAAAATTTAACGATGAAGAGTTTGATCCTGGCTCAGGATGAACGCTAGCGGCAGGCCTAACACATGCAAGTCGAACGGTAACAGGAAAGAGCTTGCTCTTTTGCTGACGAGTGGCGCACGGGTGCGTAACGCGTATACAATCTACCTTTTACAGGGGGATAGTCTTTAGAAATGAAGAATAATATCCCATAGTAAGTGACCATGGCATCATGGACACTTTAAAGTTTCGGCGGTAAAAGATGAGTATGCGTCCTATTAGCTAGATGGTGTGGTAACGGCACACCATGGCGACGATAGGTAGGGGCCCTGAGAGGGGGATCCCCCACACTGGTACTGAGACACGGACCAGACTCCTAC
>JABDKL010000061.1 GCA_013002225.1 Winogradskyella sp. | reverse complement strand
CATTGAACCTGAGCAGGTAATGCTGCTAAGGAAATTATAGATGAATTGTAATTCTGTATTTATATCAGTATCACATTTTTATCTAAACAATCAAATTTTAACCAAGAATAATTACCTCTTTTTATTCGATTATTAATTATAGTCGCATGAAAATTTTATTCAACAATCTCTCAAAAACAAGTAGGCAGAGATTATCACTTTTCATTTTTTTATTAAGTTTCTGTTCTGTTTATGGACAAAAACAACAACAAGATTCAACCAAAGTTCAAAAATTAGATGAAGTTTTGGTTAAAGCAGTGCGTGTAGATGCCAAAGCACCAATCACTCACTCCAATGTCACCAAAAAAGAAATTGCCAAACGTAATTTAGGACAGGATATTCCTGTTTTATTAAACTTTTTACCATCAGTTGTTACAACAACAGATGCTGGTGCTGGTGTAGGGTACACAGGTATTAGAGTGCGTGGTGTAAGTTCGCAATCTACTAACATAACCATTAACGGTATACCATATAACGATGCCGAATCCTTAGGTACATTCTGGGTTAATTTAGGCGATTTTGCCTCTTCTGTAGAAAGCTTACAATTACAGCGAGGCGTGGGTACAACAACCAATGGTTCTGGCGCATTTGGTGCTAGTATTAATGTGTTGACAGATGCAGTTTCTAATGATGCTTCGGGAGAAATTTCTAATTCCTTCGGTAGTTATAACACCAGAAAACATACTGTAAAGTTTAGTACTGGCTTAATGAATAATCATTTCGAAATTGCAGGTCGCTTATCTAATATTGTTTCAGATGGTTATATAGATCGCGCTTCTGCAGATTTAAAATCATACTTTCTTCAAGGATCTTATGTAGATGAAAACACCTTAATTAAGGCTGTCTTATTTGGTGGTAACGAAGTCACTTATCAATCTTGGTATGGTATAGATGGTGAGACTTTGGCTAATGACAGAACTTTTAATTTTGCTGGTATTTACACAGATGATAATGGTAATACACAGTTCTACGACAATGAAGTAGATAACTATAGTCAAGATCATTATCAATTACATTGGAATCAGCGTTACAACAACAACTGGTCAACAACTCTGGGCTTAAACTATACTTATGGCCGAGGCTATTTTGAGCAATTTAGAGAGGACGATGATTTTGCCACATACGGTTTTGAAGAGCTAACTGTAAATGGGCAGACCGTTAACACTACAGATTTAATTCGTAGACGTTGGTTAGATAATGATTTTTATGTGGTTAACGCCACCGCTAATTACAAAAACAATGAATTAGACATGATTTTTGGTGGCTCATACAGTCATTATAATGGAGACCATTTTGGAGAAGTAATTTGGGCAGAGTTTGCCAGCCAGAGCGATATTAGAGACCGTTACTACGACGGCAATAGTAAAAAGAATGACTTGTCGGTTTTCTCTAAAGCAAATTTCAGATTAAATGATAACATAAGCCTATACGGTGATTTACAGGTTAGGGATGTAACCTACAATACTACTGGAACCACTTCAGATTTAGTAACCTTTGAAGTGGATAAAAACTTTACGTTTTTTAATCCGAAAGCTGGTATCACATACGATTTAAATAATGACAACAGTCTTTATTTTTCTTATGCAAGAGCAAATAGAGAACCTAATCGTACCGATTTTGAAAGTAATCCTAACATAGAGCCAGAGCAATTAAACGATTTTGAGTTGGGTTGGAGACACAGTAAAGGTAATTTTAGCTTTAATGCTAACGCTTATTATATGTTGTACAATCAGCAATTAGTACTTTCAGGACGATTAGATGATGTTGGTAACCCAATACGTACTAATAGTGGTGAAAGTTATCGTTTAGGTATAGAGCTAGAAGCAGTGGTGCCGGTTTTAGAGAAATTAACGTTTCAACCTAACCTAACTTTAAGTACAAACAAAAACAAAGAAACTATTATTCCTTTTGATGGCGAATTGCGAAACCTTGGTAAAACAGACATCTCATTTTCTCCGGAGGTGGTGGCTGCAAATGCCATAGTGTATAAGCCGATTGATGATTTGCAGATGTCACTGTTAAGTAAATATGTTGGTGAACAATTTATGGGTAATACAGAAGCCGATTTATCTCGATTAGATAGTTACTTTATAAACGATTTTAATATTACCTATCAATTATCATTTAGAGGCAATGGGGATTCTCAGCCAATTTTTAAATCTATTGTATTTACAGGATTAGTTAATAACATATTTAATGTGGAATACGTTTCTAATGGTTACTATTTTACGTATGACGACGATTTTAGCAATCCAGGAACAATAACTACGGTAGAAGGAGCAGGTTATTATCCTCAGGCAACACGAAACTTTTTAGTAGGAGTGACTTTAAATTTTTAATTAGTCACCAAATAGGTGTTATTACCAACATCATCAACCCTGTATATTTTTAATGTACAGGGTTGTTGGTTTGTGCCAACACTTTGTCCTGTAGAAAGACTATACTCATTGGCATCAGCGCAGCCGCAAACTACAATATCGCCAACACCAGAATCTGTTAAGGTAGAACATGCCGATGGGACATGATTTGGGTCTGCTGCATCCCATGCATATAATATAGATGAGTTTAAGCGCCAGAGCCAAATCCCATTGTTACCTTGATTGCTTACATATACGCCATTACCGGGAAATTGTAATTGACTAAACTGTGGTAAATTAGTATTCACTGTCAAATTTACACCAGCATCAAACAAGAAGTTGCAATTATCATTTACCTCAGTCTTATTGCAACTAAGTATCAACATAATAAAGAGGATAAAAACAGATTTTTTCATTAATTAAATTTGATTGGCAATTTACAATTAAATCAACTATGCCGTAAATATTTTGTATATTTGCTTAGTAATCTCGTCTCTGCGAGATTTTTTATTTAGTCCCGAACTTGTTTCGGGATATTTTGAATATGACCGATTGAGATTGCAATTATTAAACGAACGAATTATGAGTAAAGTATCTTATTACACTGCTGAAGGATTAAAAAAATTAAGAGAAGAATTAAATCAGCTTAAAGATGTAGAGCGTCCAAAAGCGTCACAGGCCATTGCCGAAGCAAGGGATAAAGGTGATTTAAGTGAAAATGCTGAATATGATGCTGCTAAAGAAGCACAAGGGATGTTAGAGATGAAAATTTCTAAAATGGAAGAAACTCTGGCAAACGCACGCGTTATAGATGAGTCCCAATTAGACACCTCTAAGGTTTTGGCATTGTCTATCGTTAAAATAAAAAACCAGACTAATGGTATGGAAATGACCTATACATTAGTGGCTGAGAGTGAAGCTGACTTAGCGACTGGTAAAATTTCTGTAAACTCACCAATAGGTAAGGGTTTACTAGGAAAGTCTGTAGGCGATACAGCAGAAATACAAGTTCCAAGCGGCATTATGAAATTTGATATTTTAGAAATTTCCAGATAAGGTGTTCTTGTGAAGACAGGAAACCTAAAGTTATACCATAAAAAGATTCCTCTCAACAGGAATCTTTTTATATTTATACTATTCTAATAAAGACACAATTCCAAATTATGGCAACGCTTTTTACAAAAATCATTAACGGAGAAATTCCCTCGTACAAAGTCGCCGAAACTCAGGATTATCTTGCATTTTTAGACATAAATCCCAACGCAAAGGGACATACGTTATGCATTCCTAAAAAAGAAGTGGATAAAATATTTGATTTAGATAAAGATACGTACTTGGGGCTAATGGAATTTTCAAGACGCGTTGCAATAGCCATAGAAAGGGCTGTGGCGTGTAAGCGTGTGGGCATGACTGTTATAGGATTGGAAGTACCTCATGTGCACGTTCATTTAATTCCATTGCATAATATGGAAAATGCACGATTTACCCACAAAGAAAAATTGAGCCCGGCAGAGTTTGAAGCAATGGCCACAAAAATTGCATCACATTTTAATTAAAAAGTAATTACACCGGTCGCAATTAATAGTACTGTTATAAGTAAAAAGGCATCTAAGATAATTAAGAACCAACCCAGTGGTTTAATTTTTAGAGATTTTGGTTTAAGTTGTAAAGCACGATCTTGATAAGCAACAACGCGTTCTATGTCTTCGGTCCAACGTACAGGAAAAATATCTGAGTTACAGTTCTTACAATGCATTTTAACAACTGTTTCTGTACCATTTGCTTTATAAAGTACATTGTCTATAATTTTTTGTTTGTAGGTTAAAGTTAAGCCATTTGTTGAGTAACATTCAGGACAATTATTACTTAGGTTTGTTTCTTTTAAATCAAAATAATTCGCTGTACCCATAAAAGCAATCTTAAGATAGAGTTTTTAAACTTATTTGTATCGTGGCACCTCTGTTAGGTTCAGAGTCTAGGACTTTTATTTTTCCGTTATGGTAGTCTTCAATAATGCGTTTTGCTAAAGATAATCCAAGACCCCAACCCCGTTTTTTCGTGGTGAAACCAGGTTCAAAAATTTTATTGAAGAGATGTTTAGAAATTCCTTTGCCCGTATCAGAAATGTTAATTAAAACAAATTTATCTGTGTTCGTTATTTCTAAGCTTAATTCTCCTTTGCCTTTCATAGCATCAATTGCATTTTTCACTAAATTTTCAATTGTCCAACTAAAAAGTTGAGTATTTAAATTAACATATATTGGTTGGTCTGGAGTGTTGATATTAAAATTTATAAGTTTAGAAGACCTTGATTTTAAGTAGTCGTAAGACGTTTTAGTTGCTTCGACAATATCACTTTTTATTAAAGTTGGTGTAGAACCTATTTTACTAAATCGTTCCGTAATAGTTTGTAGTCGATCAATATCTTTTTCTATCTCTTTTATGTAATCCGGCTTAACATTTTCAGTCTTTAGGATTTCTGTCCAACCCACCAATGAAGATAAAGGCGTGCCAATTTGATGTGCAGTTTCTTTGGCCATACCTGTCCAGAGTTTATTCTGATCTGCAATTTTTGAACTTCGGTAAAAGAAATAGACAACCGCTGCAAATAGAAAAATTATAAGAATTAAAGCAAAGGGATAATATTTTAACTTGTTTAATAGCGGTGAATTACCGTAATAAATGGTTTGAAAAACGCGGTTACCAACTATAACTTTTATAGGTTCATTTTCATTCGAAAATTTCTGAATTAATTGTTGGGTTTCTAAAGAATCTTTTAACCTTTCTTCGTCAATATTTATAGATGTATTTACCTTGCCATTTTCATCTAAAACTAACATTGGAGTGCTGGTTGTTGTTTCGGTAAGTACATGAGAGGTTACCTCATTTACATCTTCCGTAAGGTCATCAATATTTTTTAGGAGATCAATTTGAGCTACAGACCACGTTTTTATTTTAACGCGTTCTTCTGCTTTAAATTTTTGAAAGAAAATATAAGTATTCCAGAGTACAAGTGAGATTATAATAAAAGATGAAATGATAATTATCCATCGGATTACATTTCGGTTAGAGCTAAACGTCATTAGTTAGTGCAATTTCTATTTAAATATAATGCAAAACAGTTAATAATATTGTGCGTATATATGGGTTAATTACTTTCATCAGCACAGCAATATAATTATATTTGCTGTAAATCAGTTTACTACATGATTTCATTCAGACCTAAAGACTTATCAACAGGAAGATTACACGCTTATTTGCTAAGTGCAGTGGCTCCTAGGCCTATAGCTTTTGCGAGTACAATAGATAGTGAAGGAAACCCAAATCTATCACCTTTTAGCTTTTTTAATGTTTTTAGTGCTAATCCGCCAATTCTGATTTTTTCTCCTGCGAGACGGGTAAGGGACAACACCACAAAACATACCCTGGAAAATGTTGAAAAAATAAAAGAAGTGGTAATAAATATTGTTAATTATGACATTGTTCATCAAATGTCTTTGACAAGTACTGAGTATCCTGAAGGTATTAACGAATTTACTAAATCAGGATTAACCATGTTAAAATCGGACGAGGTTAAGCCGTTTCGAGTAGCCGAATCACCTGTTCAGTTTGAATGCAAAGTAAATGAGATTATAAAATTAGGTACAGAAGGAGGTGCTGGAAATTTAATAGTGTGTGAAGTCGTAAAGCTTCATATTGCTGATGAGGTAATGAATACAGATGAAACTATTAACCAGGAAGCACTGGATTTGGTAGCAAGAGCCGGAGGTAGTTATTACAGCAGAGCCAAGAATGGCTTTTTTGAAATCCCTAAACCCTTAAAAAATATGGGTATTGGTGTGGACAATATGCCAGAACATGTGCGAAATAGTATGATATTAACTGGGAATGATCTTGGGATGTTAGCAAATGTTGAGTTGCTGCCAACCCAAAAAGAGGTAATGCAATTTATTAAAGACATTAGCGAACGGTATCCAGATATAAAATCGTCTTCACACAGAGAAAAACATAAATTAGCACAAAATTATTTGAGCTTTGGAGACGTAGAAAGTGCATGGAAGTTATTACTTTCGTAGCCACAAAATGAATACAAATATTTAATAATTATAGATTAAGCAAAAATGGAAGTACAAGGACGAATTAAAATGATAGGTGAGACGCAAACCTTTGGAAGTAATGGGTTTAGAAAAAGAGAAGTTGTTGTAACAACTGAAGAACAATATCCACAACACATAATGGTAGAGTTTGTTCAAGATAAGACAGATCTACTAAATAATTTTCAGGTAGGTCAGCAAGTTAAAATTAATATTAACCTAAGAGGTAGAGAATGGGTTAACCCACAAGGTGAAACAAAATATTTTAATTCAATTCAAGGCTGGAGAATTGAAGCTGTACAGTCAGAATCGGCAAGTGGAGATATGCCTCCAGTACCTCCGACTGAAGCTTTTGAGCCAGTAAGTGACTTAAAAGAAGACGATCACGACGATTTGCCGTTTTAACACAATCGTTTAACGAATAAAAGATAGACTTGTTTTTTGATTTTTAAAAACAAGTCTTTTTTTATATAATAAAAAAAGTCTCGATGGTTAGTCGAGACTTAGTATTGTGGTTTTAGGTTTTGACCTTTACAAACAAACTTAAAAAAAGCAATGATGAACAAAAATTTATTTCATAAAGGTCGGGTCAAATATCTATAAAAATCGACTATAATCAAAACTCAAAACCGTATTTAACACCAAAAATGTTAAAAAAATGTTATTATAGCGCGTTAATATGCACTTTTTAGACCAGAAAATAGAATTTCCTGACGTCTCCGAAGCCTCAGCAGAAGGGCTTTTAGCTATAGGTGGAGACTTATTACCTGAGCGATTAATACATGCCTACTCTAAGGGTATATTTCCTTGGTTCGAACAAGACGAACCACTCCTTTGGTGGTCTCCAGACCCACGATTTGTAATTTATCCTGAAGACTTAAAGGTGTCTAAAAGCATGAAGCAAATTTTAAAAAAGTCTGTATTTAAAGTAACCTATAATAAAGCTTTTAAGGCTGTAATTAGTAATTGTGCAAAGGCCAAACGCAATAATCAGGCAGGTACATGGATTACTGATGAAATGGTAAAGGCCTATAATAAGTTGCATGATCTAGGTTATGCAAAATCGGTAGAGGTTTGGCAAAATGATACACTTGTGGGTGGTTTATACGGCATTGACTTAGGAAATGAGGTATTTTGCGGTGAGAGTATGTTTGCACATGTAAGTAATGCAAGCAAAGTTGGTTTTATCACCTTTGTACAGAATTCTAACTATCAGTTAATTGACTGCCAATTACATACTAAACATTTAGAGAGTTTAGGTGGTAAGCACATTACACGCAACGACTTTCTCAAATTTCTTTAAATAATTGCTAGACCTCGTTATATCTAAAGCATGACACTTCATGGTCATTCACCATACCAGTTGCCTGCATATGTGCGTAGATTACGGTGCTTCCTACAAATTTAAATCCTCGATTTTTTAAATCTTTACTAATGGTATTACTTAAGGCTGTATTGGCAGGTGCATTTTTATAATGTTGTATAGCATTCTTTATAGGTTTACCATCAACAAAATCCCATATGTATTCCGAAAATGTACCGAATTTTTTTCGAATCTCTATAAACGCCTGTGCGTTAGTTATGGTGGCATTTATTTTGAGTCTGTTTCTTATAATTCCCTCATTTTGCAATAGGGCATCTATTTTAGGTTGCTGATAATTTGCGATTTTGTAAAAATTAAAACTATCAAATGCGGCCCTAAAATTTTCACGCTTTTTCAAGATGGTTATCCAGCTCAATCCTGCCTGAAAAGTTTCAAGAATTAAAAATTCAAATAGGGTGTCATCATCGTATACAGGAACTCCCCATTCCTGATCATGATAAGCCTCGTATAAAGGATCACCTTCGCACCAACCACATCTTTGTTTGTTCATAGCTGAAGTATAAAATTTAAACACTACTAATGTAACAACTGTTACCCAATTAATGAGAAGAGAACCTTAATTTTATACTATTGAATTATTATGATGATATGAGAAACAAATTAATAACAGGAAGTCTTGAAAGGGGAATGTCTTATTCAGATTACCGAACTTTAGTTTCAAGTCTAGTTAGAGAAGGATCAACAACAGGAGATGAAAAAACTCAGGCATTAATAAATTATACGATACTTAATGACAAACGCATGAAACGTTGGGATAAAACGATTAAAATTTCTGAAATGCTGAGTTCTAAAATCGAGAATTTTAATAGAAAAGTGAGCTGGTTAGTAATTACTGAGAGTTGGTGTGGTGATGCCGCTCATATTCTGCCTGTACTCAACAAAGTAGCTGAATTAAATGCTGATATTGATCTTAAAATTGTCTTGCGAGATGAGAATAATGCTTTAATGCATCAATTTTTAACTTATGGAAACAGAGCAATTCCGAAATTGATCATGATCGCTAATGACACCAATGAGGTTTTAGAAACTTATGGACCGAGACCAAGTATAGCAAAAGAAATGGTAAAAGCCTATAAAGCAGAATTTGGTGCACTTACACCAGAATTTAAGGAAGATTTACAACGCTGGTACAACAAAGATAAAGGGGAAACCACACTTAAGGATTTAGAACGTATGCTCAGTAATAATAACTCTGGGTATTAAGAATTAGTTTTTTCCCTTGAATAAAAACGTAATAGTTCCAAGCTGTTCTTGTTTAGACGCGTTATTAAATCTTACTGTCTTTGCATAACTAATCGCACTTTCTATTAAACATTGGTCACGAGAGGTTGATGATCCGTTGATATTAGCGTCCTTAACCAATCCATTTGCACCAACTTTAATCGTTACGACAATTTTTCCGCCTTCTTCGCACAGGTATCTTGGGATTTTATAGTTTAATAAAGTTCTTCCTTTTAAGGAGTAGGTCAAAGTACTTCTGCTTTTAGCATGCTCGTCTGCCTGCTGTTTATTTTCTAATCGTTTTTTTAAATTTTCTTGTAATTTCTTGTACGATTCGGTCTCTTTTGTCTTTAAGGCATATGCTTTATTATTTCCATAGGATTGATTTAAACTTGATTCTTCAACGAGGTCGTCTGTAGGTTCAGATTCATTAGAGGATTCAGGTTCTCGATCAGGCTCATTAGCGTTAAACGTTTTAAAGTTGCGCATCATTTCTTTAAATTCCTGATCTTCATTAAAGGCTTTATTTGTAGAGGCACCTTGTAACGCTTCTAACTGTTCTAACGCTTCAATACGTTCCTGCTCAGTTTTTTCGGGTTCTGGTTCTATTTCGTAGTAACTCTCTGTAATTAATTTTCCTTGTTGTTTAAGTTGAAAACTAAACAATCCGAGGATGATAATTCCTGCAACCAAAAAGGTTATTATTGAGGCTTTATATTGATCTAAAAAATTCAAATAATATTAATTTATAACGTATCAGATATACGAATATAATAACGAAATAGTTTAAAACACAATATTAAACCCCTGTTAAAGTCCTATTTTTCAGGAAGATTCAGCATAAATTCTTCAGGTGTCAAGGCATTTTCTACCTTAAATTCACCAATACGCGTCCGACGCAATTCAGACAAATGTGCTCCAGAGTTGAGCGCTTTGCCAAAGTCGTGAGCCAAAGATCTAATGTATGTGCCTTTACTGCAAACAACTCTAAATTTTAATTCCAGATGTGAACTGTCTGGTTCTGTAGATGTATTAATAGAGGTTATTTCAAATTCTGAAATTTTGACCTGTCGTGGTTTAATTTCGACAGCTTCACCGGCACGTGCAAATTCGTATAAGCGCTTTCCATCTTTTTTAAGCGCAGAGAACACTGGTGGCATTTGGTCTATTGCGCCAATAAACCTAGTTGTCGTGCTATAAATGAGTTCCTTCGAAATATGTGCTGTAGGATAAGTTTTGTCAATTTCAGTTTCTAAATCAAATGAGGGCGTCGTACTGCCTAAGGTAATAGTCCCTGTATATTCTTTTTCCTGTCCTTGATAGGTGTTAATTTGCTTGGTCATTTTACCAGTACAAATTATTAGCAGACCAGTTGCTAGAGGGTCTAATGTCCCTGCATGACCTACTTTAATTTTCTTAATTGAAAAAGATTGTCGTATTGCCCATCGTAACTTATTAACGACCTGAAAGGAAGTCCAATTTAGTGGTTTGTCAATTAGTAGGACCTGCCCGTTTTTATAATCGTCTAGTGTTTTCATTGATAAAATATTGCCCAGATTATAGCTGTTATACCAACTATTGTACAGTAAATAGCAAAATAGGTAAGCTTACTCTGTTTCACCAGCTTTATCATCCAGGTACAAGCTACTAATCCCGATATAAAGGCAGCAATAAAACCGACACTCATAAATGTAAAATTAGAACTTGAATAGTTAATCTCACCAGCTAAAATATCCTTCGCAATTTTTCCGA
This sequence comes from Winogradskyella sp., assembly GCA_013002225.1. Classification (GTDB taxonomy): domain Bacteria; phylum Bacteroidota; class Bacteroidia; order Flavobacteriales; family Flavobacteriaceae; genus Winogradskyella. Next base: position 57,364 of record JABDKL010000061.1, on the reverse strand, counting down.
AAATAAGAGGTATAACCATTAAAAAGGAAAATCGCGCTGCTTTAGATTTGTCGATACCTAATAATACGGAAGTAGATATAGTAGCGCCAGAACGCGATATGCCGGGAAGCATAGCAACCCCTTGCGCAAGACCGATTATAAAAGCATCTCTAAATGATACTTTTTTATGCGTTTTTTTTGAGCGGTCGGCAAGCACTAATAAAATGGCAGTAATAATAAGCATAGCGCCCACAAGTAAAATATTATTGCCAAAAAGCTCTTCAAAAATTCTTTCGTACTGATATCCAATGATAACAGCAGGTATCATCGAGACCACAATTTTTGCCGAAAACTTTGATTCTTCAGTCCAGGTAAACTTACTAATACCTTTAACCAACCCGGTTAAAATTTCCAGAATATCTTTTCTAAAAATAACGATTGTGCTTAGTGCAGTAGCAAAATGAAGAATAACGGTAAATAATAAACTTTCTTCTGGCAACGAATTGCTGCCCAGTATAGCTTTACCGAGTTCTAAATGACCACTAGATGATACTGGCAAAAACTCTGTAAGTCCTTGCACAATTCCTAAAATAACAGCATCTATAAAATCCATGAGGCTAAAAGTATCCTAAACCGGTTTTGAAACTGAGCAAAAGTAGGTAAAATGAATGTTATTTGTTTTTATTCTTGTTGGGATTTAGAAGTATGGCATAAACCTGAATTCCAAATCCGATAAGAACCAATGTTGGAGCTAGCCTTATACGTCGCCAATTGAATATTGAAGGGTCAAATACATTTGGATCGTCACTACCTCCTCCCGACATTAAAATAAAACCAACAGCAATAAATGCGAGGCCTATAAGCATAAATTTATAGTTTTTCCTCCCGAAAATAAATTCTGCTTTCGAAGCATCTTTTCGTTTTTTTTCTCCCATGATAATTTCTACGAATCCAGTTCCGAAATTTCGAAACGATTAGTTAATAGTGTCAAATTCGGTATAGATGATTTCATCATCTAAAGCTAATTGAGCAATGTGCCTTGTAGAACCAAATGCTAATTCTACAATATGCAAAGTAACAGTTTTATTTAAAACTTTGCTCTTAAGAGAATCTAAAATTAAGCCAGACTCTATTCCTCTGTTAATATAATAGCGCTCTCCCTGCTTACCAGAAAAGCCAATATCGAAAGTCGGACCTTCTCTAAGCGCTGTTATTGTAGTGGTGATCTTTTTACAATCTTCTGGTTCAGGCTTATAAATTACACACGATTTAAAGAATAATAAAGGTAAACTGACTACAAGAACTAAAATGAGAATGGTATTTCTAAATGGCTTACTCATCATCGTGTTTTCAATATTCAGCGGTTAATTTTCGCTTGACAAATGACTTAATAATACAGTTGGTCGGTCTTTAAATTTAAAAACCGTTGTGTTGCAATAAATGTACTGATCCAGGTAATGAAAACGCCAATTAAAAATATGCCAGCAAAAAGACTTGCTATCATAATTGTATTGGTAAGCAATTCCAATTCTGGGAAGGTTAGATCTAAATAATATAAGACAACAGCCATGCCAATTAGAGCAACAATAGCGCCAATAATTCCAAGTTGTACACTTTTCCAGATAAAAGGTTTGCGTATAAAACTTTTTGTAGCTCCTACCATTTGCATGGTTTTAATAATAAATCGTTTTGAGTATACTGCCAATCTTATAGAACTATTGATCAATAAAACGGCAATCAAAGTAAAAAGTCCGCTAATTATCAGTACCCAGAAGGTGATTTTTTTAACATTATCATTCATTAATTCTACCAGATCATTGTCATAGCGAATTTCTTCTATAAAGGCTTTATTAGATAAACTTTCGGTAATCAAAGTAAGCTGTTCCGTGGTAACATAATCTGCTTTAAGATACACATCAATTGAGTTTTTTAACGGATTATAACCAACAAAATCCATAAAATCCTCTCCAGTTTCAGCTTGCATTAATTCAGCCGCTTCTTCTTTAGAAACATACTGAGCTTCTTTTGTGTAATCTGCCATCGCTAAACTCTTTTTTAGCTGATTAACTTCGACCTCCTTCGCCGTATCATTTAAATAAATGGTCATCACGACCTGTTCCTTGAAATGATCGGCTACTTTTTTAGAGTTAATAACCAATAATCCTAAACAACCAAGAAGAAATAATACCAAAGCGATACTTATGACTACTGAGATGTAAGATGATATGAGTTTACGTCTTTGGTAGTTGTCAAATGATGATGCCATAAATGGATAATTAATGCTGTAAAAATAATAAAGAAATAGTGTATGTTGAACAATACAACGTTTAGTTTTTTATTGTGTTGTAATAGGTTTAAATTTGCACCTTATTTCAAGGAAAACAGGACTATGAAGTACGATTTCAATCAAATCGAAAAAAAGTGGCAGGACCACTGGGCAAAAAACGAAACCTTTAAGGCCGTAAATAATAGCGACAAACCAAAATACTTTGTTTTGGACATGTTTCCTTATCCTTCCGGAGCTGGCCTTCATGTTGGCCATCCCTTAGGTTATATTGCCAGTGATATTTATGCGCGTTACAAACGTCACAAAGGTTTTAATGTGTTGCATCCACAAGGCTATGATAGTTTTGGATTACCTGCAGAACAATATGCCATACAAACAGGTCAGCATCCAAGAATTACGACAGAAGCAAATATAAAAACCTATAGACGTCAGCTAGATCAAATTGGTTTTTCTTTCGATTGGAGCAGAGAAGTACGTACATCAAATCCTGAGTACTATAAATGGACCCAATGGATCTTCATTCAATTATTTGAATCCTGGTATAATAACGATTCTAATAAAGCTGAAGCTATTAACACATTGGTTTCAGAATTTGAATCTAAAGGAAATGCCTCGGTGAATGCAGCATGTGATGATGATGTTGAAATATTTACAGCAGATGAGTGGAACAACTATTCATCTGAACAGCAACAAGAAATTCTTTTAAAATACAGACTAACGTATTTAGCAGAAACCGAAGTTAACTGGTGTCCTGATTTAGGAACCGTTTTAGCTAATGACGAAATCGTCAACGGAGTTTCAGAACGTGGAGGTCATCCTGTTGTGCGTAAAAAAATGACGCAATGGAGTATGCGAATTTCTGCCTATGCAGAACGTTTACTGCAAGGATTAGATACGATTGATTGGACAGATGCCTTAAAAGATATTCAGAAAAACTGGATAGGTAAATCGGTTGGAGCACAAGTGGAGTTCAATGTCATTCCGACAGAGCACAGTGACAAAGAACCCCATACTATTTCAGTATTTACTACACGCCCAGACACCATTTTCGGAGTCTCATTTATGACACTAGCTCCAGAACACGAGCTAGTTTCGCAAATTACAACGCCAAAACAAAAAGCCGAAGTAGAAGCCTACATCGTAAAAACTGCTAAACGAAGTGAACGCGACCGAATGGCAGATGTAAAAACTATTTCTGGTGCGTTTACAGGTGCTTATGCAGAACATCCGTTTTCTAAAGAGCCTATCCCAATCTGGATTGGTGATTACGTCTTGGCAAGCTACGGAACAGGTGCAGTAATGTCTGTACCTTGTGGTGACCAGCGCGATTATGATTTTGCAAAACATTTTAAGATTCCAATTCCAAATATTTTTGAAGGAGTAGATATCTCAGAAGGAGCCTATGCCTCAAAAGACAACGTTAAAATTACCAATAGCGATTTCCTTGATGGAATGAACTACAAAAAAGCAACCAAACGTGCCATTTACGAACTGGAGCAATTAGGGCAAGGCGAAGGCAAAACCAATTACCGTTTGCGAGATGCTGTTTTTTCGCGTCAACGTTATTGGGGAGAACCCTTCCCTGTTTATTATTTAAACGGAATGCCTCAAATGATAGCTGTCGAGCATTTACCAATTCGCTTGCCAGAGGTTGAAAAATATTTACCTACCGAAGAAGGGGAACCACCTCTAGGGCGTGCAGATGTCTGGGCTTGGGACACAGCAACGAACTCAGTGGTATCTAATGATAAGATTGATAATAAAACGGTACATCCACTGGAATTAAATACCATGCCTGGTTGGGCAGGAAGCTCCTGGTACTTTTTCCGTTATATGGAAGAAGCTGCGAATAGAGATGGTGTTTTTGCAAGTGAAGACGCACTCAACTATTGGGAAAATGTAGATTTATATATTGGTGGTAGCGAGCATGCTACAGGTCATTTATTATACTCACGTTTCTGGGTAAAGCTCTTAAAAGATAGAGGGTTTGTAAATGTGGAAGAGCCTTTTAAAAAGCTAATCAACCAAGGGATGATACTTGGGACTAGTGCTTTTGTATATAGGGATGAAAAATCTGGTGAGTTCTATTCTAAAGGATTGATTGCTGATAGAAAAGTACAATCAATTCATGCAGATGTTTCATTTGTTAATGCTTCAGACGAGTTAGATGTTGAAGCATTTAAAAACTGGCGTCCAGAATTTAAAGATGCAGAGTTTATTCTAGAAGATGGCATTTATAAAGTAGGAAGGGACGTAGAAAAAATGTCCAAATCAAAATACAATGTTGTCAATCCGGATGATATTGTATCAGATTACGGAGCAGACAGTTTAAGGCTTTACGAAATGTTTTTAGGGCCATTAGAACAATACAAACCTTGGAACACGGCTGGTATAACAGGTGTACATAATTTCCTTAAAAAACTCTGGAAATTATATGTAGATGATAATGGCTTAAAAGTAACCGACGCTGAGCCAGCAAAAGACAACTTAAAAACATTACATAAAACCATAAAAAAAGTAGAAGAAGACATTGAGAATTTCTCATTTAATACGTCGGTATCTACTTTTATGATAGCCGTTAATGAATTAACCGCTCAAAAATGTAGGAGTCAAAAAATTCTTGATCCTTTATTGGTTTTAATTTCACCTTATGCGCCTCATATTGCAGAAGAGTTGTGGTCACAATTAGGATATAGTGATTCTATATCCACAGCAACATTCCCAAAATTTGAGGAAAAGTTTTTGGTTGAAAGTAGTAAAGAGTATCCGATTTCATTTAATGGTAAAATGCGTTTTACTATGGAATTACCTCTTGATTTAAGTAAAGATGACATTGAAGCTGCAGTTATGGCTCATGAAAAAACAATCGCCCAATTAGATGGTAGGACACCTAAAAAGGTAATTGTAGTGCCTGGTAAGATTGTAAACATTGTAGGTTAATAATTATGAATTTTAAGCTAAGTAGAAATAATAAGATTGGACTATTTTTCTTCTTAGCTTTCGTTATAAGTTCCTCATTAATCTGGCTTTTCGAAGAACGTTTTAGTAAGGAACAATGGAGAACTGAACCTAGGCAGCGCTACAAACTAGTTGATGATCTTATCGACTCCCAAATACTCTTAGATAAAACCAAAAATGAAGTTATACAAACACTTGGTGAACCTTATTTAAAAGTTAATACAATTAACGATGCTTTTATCTACAAATTGGGTAACCCTCCATCTTTTGTAGACGCACAACAGGAGCAATTGTTTATAATTTTTGTTAAGCAAAAAGTAGCTGAGGTCACCTTAGCAGTTGATTAAATTTAAAATTCAGAAAAACCTTCAAGCTATTTACCGATAATTTTATACGTTTATCTATTCTTATATTATGTTGAAAATGAGGTGATTATTGCCGATTCTTTAAAATCAGGTCCTCATTTTACGAATTATATAAAAATCACTTCAAAACCAGACCTAAATTAGGATTGTTGAATTTTTTAATAGTATTTCATAAAGCTATTAACCTCAAAATTAGTTTATATGAAGATTGGAGTCCCAAAGGAAATTAAAAATAACGAAAATCGTGTCGGTATGACACCTGCAGGTGTTTTTGAGTTAACGAAGCGTCATCATGAGGTGTTCGTTCAACAAAATGCAGGTTTAGGCAGTGGTTTTTTTGATGACGATTACAAAGAGGTTGGTGCAACCATCATGAACACCATCGAGGATGTTTATGATTCAGCAGAATTGATTGTGAAAGTTAAAGAGCCGATTGAGGCAGAGTATGCATTAATAAAACCGCAACATGTGGTCTTTACTTATTTTCATTTTGCTTCAAGTGAAACATTAACTAAGGCCATGTTGCAAAGTAATGCAGTTTGCATCGCTTATGAAACGGTTGAAGATAAGGAGGGGACTTTGCCGTTATTAACACCAATGTCTGAAGTTGCAGGACGTATGGCAATTCAACAAGGCGCAAAATATTTAGAAAAGCCTATTAAAGGGCGAGGTGTTTTACTGGGAGGAGTGCCAGGAGTGCCTCCTGGAAAAGTATTAGTTCTTGGTGCAGGAGTTGTTGGTATACAAGCTGCTAAAATGGCTGCTGGTTTAGGTGCACATGTTACTATTATGGATATAAATATGAAACAGTTGCGTTACGTTAATGATGTAATGCCGAGTCATGTAGTAACCGAATTTTCTAGCGAGTATAATATTAGAAAGCGTATTAAGGATCACGACCTAATTATCGGTGGTGTTTTAGTAAAAGGCGCAAAAGCACCAAAATTGATAACTCAGGATATGCTAAAAGAAATGCGACCAGGAACAGTACTGGTCGATGTTGCCGTAGACCAGGGCGGTTGTATAGAAACTACAAAAGCAACAACGCACGAGGCACCAACCTTTATCATTGATGATGTGGTGCATTATTGTGTTGCTAATATGCCAGGCGCTGTGCCTTATACATCCACACTCGCATTAACAAATGTGACTTTACCTTATGTAATTCGTTTAGCAAATCAAGGCTGGGAGCTGGCTTGTAAAACTGACGGAATGTTAGCTAAAGGTTTGAACATTGTTAAGGGTAAAATAGTATATGAAGAAATTGCTGAAGCCTTTAGCTGGTCAGTTAGTGCAATGTAATATTGCTACATGACAAAATTTCTTAACTTTAATTTGGCTCATTTTTTGCTATTCATTCATTAAATTTACAACGTATTAAAATAAAAATTATGTTTGGATATTATATATTAATAGGTGCTATAGCTTTAGTGAGCTGGCTCGTAAGTAACCAGTTAAAACGAAAGTTTGCTAAATACTCTAAAGTGCAATTACGTAATGGTATGAGTGGTCGTGAGATAGCAGAAAAAATGTTATCAGATAATGGTATTTATGATGTTGAGGTCATTTCTACACCAGGCCGATTAACAGATCATTACAATCCTAAAAATAAAACCGTAAATCTTAGTGAAGCGGTATATAATCAGCGGAATGCTGCTGCGGCCGCTGTGGCGGCGCACGAAGTTGGCCACGCTGTGCAACATGCGCAAGCCTATAGTGCTCTGGGTATGCGCTCTGCTTTGGTTCCAATTGTTAGTGTTACATCTAGTATGTCGCAATGGTTGGTAATTGGTGGATTAATTTTAGGTGCTGCTGCAGGTGTCGGGCTAGGATACTATGTTGCCATTGCTGGATTGGTTTTTATGGGTTTTGCTACATTATTCAGTTTTATCACCTTACCAGTAGAGTATGATGCTAGCAATAGAGCGCTAGCTTGGCTTAAGAATAAAAATATGGTAAGTCCAGAGGAATATAAAGGGTCTGAAGATGCTCTTAAGTGGGCGGCAAGAACCTATTTAGTTGCAGCAATAGGTGCACTGGCTTCACTCTTATATTGGGCACTACAGGTGTTTGGAGGTAGAGATTAAATGGTATTTAAATTATAAGCATATATATATAGAAAAAAGCTCAGATGGTTCTGGGCTTTTTGTATTTAGTATAAGGATTTTAATTTTTGGTGTTCCAAATAATTAAATCTTGATCTGTCTGTTAATTTGTTGCTCTAGAGAAATAAATGTTTCTGTACGGGAAACACCTTTTATGCCTTGTATGTCTGTATTTAAAACATGCATTAAATGAGCATTATCTTTAGTTAAGATTTTTAAAAAAATACTCCAATGCCCAGTTGTATAGTGACATTCAATAACTTCTGGGATTTTCTGTAATTGCTTAACTGCTTCAGGATTACTAACGGCCTTATCGAGATATACACCAATAAAAGCCATAGTTGTATAACCTAAAGCTTTTGGATTTAGTATAAATTTAGAACCCGCTAACAGCCCAGATTTTTCCAGTTTTTTGAGACGTTGATGAATTGCAGCTCCAGATATACCAACGCCACGTGCTATTTCAAGAATTGGTGTTCTGGCATCTGCCATTAAGGCACGGAGTATTTTTTTATCAATACCATCTATGTAAATACCTTTATCACTGACTTTCATCTAAATTAAATAATGAATTGAAAGTTAAAAGTAGTAAAATGATTTCAACTTAAAAGCCTTTATCAGACATTTAAAGGATTATATCCCAGGTATGGTACCTCCTTCTCATTAAATGTAATACCGTTGCTCTTGAGTTCTTGTAATATAGGAGTGTACACTTCTTTACTAATTGGGATTTGCACACCTGGAGTCGTTATTTTTTTATTTAATATAGCTAAGGTTGCAATTGCTACAGGTAAGCCTACCGTCTTAGACATAGCCGTATACGTTTGGTCTTCACCCAGCGCCACCATAGTAGAATCAATTTGATGTTTTTGTCCATTAAGCTCATAACCAAACTTATGGTACATCACGATCATATCCTTATCATTATCACTTAAGGTCCAGCTATCCATCAATATTTTCTGTAAGATCTGCGCAGGAGTTGCCTTATTGAGAGCGACCATCTTTGTTGGATTAAAAATATCGAGCTCTAAAAATTTATCCCAGACAATATCATCCTGGTCAATTTTTAAGGCATGTCTAAATTTTAGTTCCACAGAATCTGTTGGACTATAGGGTAAAAATGCATTTACGAAATCGCGATAGCTCATATTAGCACTATCATCAATGGTATAGCTATCATCAGTCATTCCGAGTTGTACAAAGACGTTCCACGCACGACTAAAGCCTACACGTCGCATAGTGCCTCGATACAACGTTTTTATTTGATCAAGTCCATAAACGTGCTGATATTTTAAAGAATCTCTGTTAGCATAAGCCTCAAATCGACCATAACCTTCCACCTCTAAGAATTCTGTGCGTCTAAACAGCCTATGATACGGAATATATTTAAATTGATTTTCTTGCAAAAATTTTGCAGCGCCACCTTGTCCTGCAACAACTACATTTCTGGGATTCCATGTAAATTTATAGTTCCAAAGGTTGGTATCGCTTTCCGGAGCTACTAAACCACCAGTAAAAGATTCAAACAAAATCATTTTGCCACCTTTATCTCTTATGCTATCAATAACTTTCATGGCACTCATATGGTCAATCCCAGGATCGACTCCAATTTCGTTCATAAAAACCAGGCCATTAGATGTTGCTTCTTCATCTAAAGCTTGCATTTCGTCACTAACGTAAGAGGCCGTGACCATATGCTTTTTGTATGCGATACAATCTTTTGCAGCTTCAATATGAAAACGCGCAGGAAGCATCGAAACAACGATATCTGTATTTTTAATTGCCGTAGATCGCGATTCGGCATTAAATATATCGAGATGAATAACCTTTACTTGAGAGTTTGACCCTATTAGTGCTCTTGCGTTATCTAAATTTACATCACCTATAGTCATTTCAAGATTTTCTGACGCTGATTTGTCAATTAAATATTTGATAAGATAGGAGGATGATTTACCTGCACCTATTATTAAAATCTTTCGCATATTGGGTTTATATAACTAATTTTGTTTTGCACGAATGTAATAAATACAATAGGTATTTATGAGTGAAAAGCAACTTAAATTATGAACAAAACGCTCTTAGTAACCGGAACCAGTTTAGGAATTTTAGCAATTATTCTGGGTGCTTTTGCAGCTCATGGATTAGAGAAATTAATTGATGCAGATGCGATCAAATCTTTTGAGACTGGCGTGAGATATCAAATGTATCATGCATTTCTTTTACTCATTTTAGGTTCCACTGCTATTGTAAACAGGAGAACAAAAAAACTTATGTTTTACTTAATAGTTACCGGTGTTATTTTCTTTTCTGGATCCATTTATGGTTTAGCAACTAATTCCCTCACGGGTTTTAATTTTAAAACTATTGCGATGATAACGCCAATTGGTGGATTAATCTTAATTAGTGCATGGTTAGTGATGTTATTAGAGCTAATAAAGTTAAGGACCGATTAATGACTTAACTTACGTTTGTTTTAAAATAAAGTTTTAATTTTGTGGTCCTAAAACAACACAAAAATTATGGTAAACCATACACAATCAACGAAATCGATTTCGTTAGATCAATACGGCATAAAAAATGCTAAAATCAAGTATCAATTATCTTCAGACGAGCTGCATGAAGAAACTATTGCAAAAGGCCAAGGCGTAGAGGCGTCTTCTGGTGCTATTGCTGTAAACACAGGTGAGTTTACAGGACGATCGCCACAAGACAGGTTTATTGTTAAGGACGCCATAACGGAAGATAAAGTTTGGTGGGGAAATATTAACATTCCTTTCGAAAGTGATAAATTTCAAAAATTATACGATAAGGTTACAGATTACCTATCGGATAAAGAGGTTTATGTAAGAGATTGTTTTGCTTGTGCAGATGAAAACTATAAATTAAATATTAGAGTAATAAATGAGTATCCTTGGAGCAACATGTTTGCACATAACATGTTCTTGCGTCCTACTGAAGAGGAGTTAAAAGATTTTTCGCCAGAGTGGACCGTTGTAAATGCACCTGGTTTTATGGCTAATCCGGAAGTTGATGGAACTCGTCAGCATAATTTCGCAATCCTTGATTTTACCCGTAAAATAGCTTTAATTGGAGGAACTGGGTATACCGGAGAAATTAAGAAAGGAATTTTCTCTGCATTAAACTTTATTCTTCCTGTCTTTAAAAACACACTTCCAATGCACTGTAGTGCGAATGTAGGTGAGGACGGAGATACTGCTATTTTCTTCGGATTGTCCGGAACCGGAAAAACAACCTTGTCTACAGATGCTAATCGTAGTTTAATTGGTGATGACGAGCATGGCTGGACCAAAGAAAATACAGTTTTTAATTTTGAAGGAGGATGTTATGCAAAGGTGATTAACCTATCGCAGGAACAAGAACCAGAAATATTTGCTGCTATTAAAAAAGGAGCTATTCTAGAAAATGTCGTATTGGATGATAGAGGTAATGTAGATTTTGCAGATACCTCCATTACACAGAACACAAGAGTAAGTTACCCTATATATCATATTGAAAATATAAGGAAGCCATCTATTGGTGAGAATCCTAAGAACATATTTTTCTTAACGGCAGATGCTTTTGGTGTCTTGCCTCCAATTTCTAAATTAACACCTAGCCAAGCAGCTTATCATTTTATATCTGGGTATACAGCAAAAGTTGCAGGGACAGAAGCAGGTGTTGTTGAACCTGTTCCAAGTTTCTCTGCATGTTTTGGAGCACCTTTTATGCCATTACATCCTACAGAATATGCAACCATGCTGAGTAAAAAAATGAAAGAATCAGGTGTTAATGTTTGGTTGGTAAATACAGGCTGGACAGGTGGTCCTTATGGAGTAGGTACACGTGTTAAACTAAAGTATACTCGTGCTATGATTAATGCAGCTTTAAATGGCGATCTAGGTAAGTACACCTATGAAGATTATCATATACACTCTGTATTTGGTGTCGCACAACCTAGAAGCTGTCCTGGGGTACCTACAGAAGTGCTAAGCCCAAGAACGACCTGGAATGATGATACAGCATATTATACTAAGGCATTTAAATTATCAAATGCATTTAGAGAAAATTTCAAAAAGTTCGAATCTTATGCTTCAGAAGAAATAAGACGCGGTGGTCCGCAACGTTATGCATTTTAGTTAATTAATCCTCAAAATAAAAAAGGCGATTCTAATTTTAGAATCGCCTTTTTAACTATTTATTGTTACGCTTTTACTTCCCTTTATTTACGGCATCAATATATTTTTGTAATGCCATTGTCATTGAAGGCGTTTCTGGTGTTGGTGCAGATATATCTACACGTAATCCTTTTTCCTTAACTGCGTTAACAGTGGTATTTCCGAATACAGCGATACGTGTGTCTTTTTGTTCAAAATCCGGAAAATTATGAAATAAAGATTCAATTCCTGAAGGGCTAAAAAATACTAAAATATCATAGTAGACATTAGCTAAGTCCGATAAATCGCTAATTACAGTTTTGTAGAAGGTGGCCTGTTTCCAATTTACACCTAAATTATCAAGTGTTTCTAAAATTACAGGTTTCACTTTGTCAGTTGTTGGTAATAAAAACTTTTCGTCTTTGTATTTTTTTATTAGCGGCATTAAGTCTTCAAAATTACGCTTGCCAACATAAATTTTACGTTTTCTGTAAACCACATATTTCTGCAGGTAGTAAGCCACAGCTTCCGATTGACAAAAATACTTCATACTATCTGGTACCTTAAAGCGCATTTCGTCTGCAACTCTAAAAAAGTGGTCGACTGAATTTCTACTGGTTAGAATAATGGCAGTAAATTTACTAAGGTCTATTTTTTGCTGTCTTACATCTTTTGCTGAAACGCCTTCGACGTGGATAAAAGGTCTAAAGTCAACTTTTACTTTCTGCTTTTCTTGCAAATCGTAATATGGAGAGTTTTCAATTTTAGGCTCTGGTTGCGATACTAAAATGGTTTTCACTTTCATATGGGAACGCTTGGTTTTTAAGTGTTATAGTCTCTAATTACCTTATATAAAAGTACATATGGGCCAATTTCGAGAGCGCAAAGATACAACAAAAAATAGAAAAAATTAGGAATTAATGCTTTTTGATAACTTTTAAATGAAGAAAAGAAACCTAAAAAATTAACAATACAAATTAAACACACTGTGACGCTTAATACTATAGCCATGTGCGTCCCAACATAAATTAAATAGAGATTAGATGCCAATAGAATTAGACCAGAATAATTTCTAAATGTTGTCTTCTGAAATAAATAATTGTCAATGAGATCGTCTATTTCAAACAGACTTCCAATAAGACGTTCTAAAAGCGTTTTTATGATTATCACAGTAGAGACTGTAAAGATTAGCTTTACAAAATCTATAAGGTTAAAAGGTAAAGGTGAGATTAGTGTGGAGTAGAAAAAATAAATAAATATACTTAATCCTATCGCCAAATTAACGAACAGAAAACTATCAAAAACATCAATAAATTTTTGATCCTTAGAATAAATTTTTAAATATTTTGAGTTGCTTACAACCAAGAGAAAATCGTTAAAGCGAAATGTATTGACAAATTTAGCAGCGACAATTAATGCTAAACTTAATACGGTGAAAACAGTAAACCAATTGTGTGTAATGAAATCTCGCATTCTGCTAATTTATAAAGAAAATAAACCTTGACATAATTAGCGTATAGCTTTGTATCAAAAAAATAAAATGTATCGTTAAATTCATTAAAAACTTTACATTTGTTCGAAATTAAACTGCTGCCTTAAACGCACCTCTTAAATTTTATAAATGTCTGATACTGTTGTCATCATACCAACTTACAACGAAATAGAGAATATTGAACTTATTGTTAGAGCAGTGTTTTCGCAAAGCAAGACATTTCATGTTTTGGTGGTAGATGATAACTCTCCAGATAAAACAGCAGAAAAGGTTAAGGTGTTACAAAAGGAATTTTCGGATCAGTTATTCTTATTAGAACGCGATAAAAAAAATGGCTTAGGATCTGCCTATATTGCTGGTTTTAAATGGTGCCTCCAACAGCCTTACGATTATATTTTTGAAATGGATGCGGATTTTTCGCATAATCCTAACGATTTAATCAAGTTGTACAATGCCTGTGCGCTGGACGGCGCCGATATGTCAGTTGGCTCTCGTTATGTTAAAGGAATAACAGTTGTAAATTGGCCAATGACAAGAATATTACTGTCTTATGGCGCTTCGAGATACGTTAGGTTAATTACACGAATGCAGGTTAAGGACTCAACAGCTGGCTTTGTTTGCTATAAAAGAGCAGTATTAGAGGCTATAGATCTAAACAAAATTAAGTTTATTGGATATGCCTTTCAGATCGAAATGAAATTTAAAGCCCATAATAAAGGATTTAAAATTGTTGAAATACCAGTTATTTTTAAAGACAGAACCAAAGGAAAATCTAAAATGAGCGGAAGTATTATTTCTGAAGCTATTTTTGGTGTAATAACTTTGAAATTAAAGAGTTTATTTACTAAGTAGAACGAACATGAAGCAAAATACCCTCATAAAAAATGCAAAAATTGTCAATGAAGGCAAAATCATAGAAGGTGATATTTTAATTGAAAATGACATCATTAAAGATATTGACAGTTCTATAAGTGTAAAATCTGCAGATATAACGGTTATTGATGTTGAAGGAAACTACGTGTTTCCTGGAATGATTGATGATCAGGTGCATTTTAGAGAGCCAGGATTGACGCATAAGGCGACTATAGAAACAGAGTCTAGAGCCGCATTAGCTGGTGGAATTACTTCTTTTATTGAAATGCCGAACACCAATCCGCAAACGACTACAGTTAAAAAGCTTGAAGAAAAATTTGAGATCGCTGCGAATTCCTCACATGCTAATTATTCATTTATGTTTGGAGGCACAAATGATAACTTAGACGAAATCCTTAAGGTAAATAGTAAAACTGTTGCAGGCTTAAAGTTATTTTTAGGGTCTTCAACAGGCGATATGTTGGTCGATGATCCTGAGATTATAGAAAAAATATTTTCCAGTACTAATATGGTGATTTCGGTGCATTGCGAAGACGAAGCTACTATTAGACGGAATTTAGCTAAGTATAAAGCAGAATATGGTGATGATATACCGATGGAGAAACATCCAGTTATCAGAAGCGAAGAAGCATGTTTTATTAGTTCCTCTAAAGCCATAGAATTGGCAAAGAAAACAGGAGCGAGACTACATGTATTTCATTTGTCCACTGGCAAGGAAACTAATCTTTTTACAAATAAAATTCCTTTAAAAGACAAAAAAATTACTGCTGAGGTTTGTATACATCATCTGTGGTTTTCTGATGAGGATTATGCGAAAAAGGGGAGTCATATAAAGTGGAATCCTGCTGTAAAAACGGCTAAAGATCGAGACCAGTTGTGGAAAGCACTATTAGACGACCGAATAGACGTAATCGCGACTGACCATGCACCACATACGCTACAGGAAAAAAACAATCCTTATACTAGTGCACCTTCAGGTGGACCTTTGGTGCAACATGCCTTTGTAGCGCTTTTAGAAACGTACCATCAAGGCAAAATAAGTTTAGAAAAAATTGTAGAAAAAACAGCACATAATCCTGCCATATTATTCGACGTAGAAAATAGAGGCTATATAAGAAAAGGTTATTATGCCGATTTAATTATTGTAGACTTACAGAGCCCATGGACCGTAAATAAGGATAATATATTATATAAATGTGGCTGGTCCCCTTTCGAAAGTAATACGTTTAAAAGTAGGATAACACACACCTTTGTAAATGGGCAATTGGCATATCATAATTTTAAGGTTTTAGATGTAAAGGCCGGAAAACGATTAACCTTTAATAGATAAGATGTACAAAAAAATAAGTATAATATTTAGTTTTATTTTTTTATTCAGTGCTTGCGATTCGATAGATAAACCCGCAAAGCCAGAAAACCTTATCGCCAAAGAAAAAATGTCCGATATTTTATACGATCTGTATATCATCAATGCAGCAAAAGGTGTAAACAGGAAAATTCTTGAAACTAACGGATTTATACCTGAGACTTATATTTTAACTAAATACAACATAGATAGTCTACAATTTGTGAACAGTA
Organism: Winogradskyella sp.; assembly: GCA_013002225.1. Lineage (GTDB taxonomy): Bacteria > Bacteroidota > Bacteroidia > Flavobacteriales > Flavobacteriaceae > Winogradskyella. The sequence goes on along the minus strand of JABDKL010000061.1, from coordinate 41,573 downwards.
ATGCTTATTATGCGTATGATCCTAAGGACTATGAATCTATTATAGAACGTGTAAAAAGCAGAATAGAAAATAAGAAAACCACATTGGAATCTTTGCAAAAGAAAGAAGGTATGTCCGCAAAACGTAAGCGCGATTCAATAGCAATGGTAAAGGCGAAGGTCAGAGATTCCTTAATAAAGAATACAAAGAAAGGAACCAAAATTTAAGATTTTTTTTCCAAATCATTCAGAAATAGGTTGCATACTTCTCTTATTGACGTATCTATACCTTTAAAATCAAAATTGAGCTGCTTTCTTATTTTAGTATTATCATATTTTGTAATACTCACTGCAGATTTAGCAGTATGTCTGGTTAGACTTCGGCGTTTTCCTAAAATTTTTAAAGCCAACCAATCTAATCGCCATGCAATACTGAGTAGCCATGGTTTAGCTTCCTTTTTTGGCGGCTCTACATGGAGCCCTTCCGCGACCTTGTATTGAAATTTTTTGAAGCTCCAATTTTCCGAGACTAGTATAAAATTTTCATTTTTTATGGTGCTGTTGGTTAATTGGTACATAGCTTTAACAACATCCCAAACGTCAACATACCCAGCAACTCCATTTACATAGTACGACATGCCATTATAAATACGTTTAAACAGATTGCCACTACTACCGCCATTCCAATAACCACCTCCCAGAATTATACCAGGATTAATAATGACAGCATCTAACCCCTCTTGGGTCCCTCGCCAGACTTCCAACTCCGCACCATACTTTGTAATGGCGTAGACACTATTGTCACCTTCAGAATTCCATGCTGTATCTTCATCAATTAATTTATCAGAATCTGTATGATGGCCAATTGCAGCAATAGAACTTACGTAACATAGTTTTTTAACGGCATTTGTAATGGCTAAATTCACAATGTTTGCTGTCCCTTTAATATTTATTTTACGTAGTTCTTTATATTTATCAGGCTCGAATGAAACAAATGCAGCACAGTGATAAACATGAGTAATAGCTTTAAAAGCATCTTGTAATTTAGGAATGTCATTTAGATCGGCTTCCATCCATTCAATTTTGTCAAATAAAGCATCAGCATTTTCAGAAAAGTAGGAGAACACATGTTTTACTCTTTGTAATGTTTTTTCACGTCTGTAAATAGCACGAACCGGTTCCTGGTTAGTAACTAATGTGTAGAGCAAATGAGACCCTACTAAACCTGTTCCACCGGTAACTAAAATCATTATTATTGAATATTATTTATTAATTGAGTTTATGTGCGTAGCCGAAGTAAAGTTACACTTTTTATAAATTGAATTAAATGTCTTTTGTCTTTTAAACCGGAAACATATCTTTGCTAAAATTTAATTAGAATCAAATTACAATGGGAAAGAATTTTGTTGAAGAATTAAAGTGGAGAGGAATGCTACATGACAGTATGCCTGGTGTAGAAGAGCACTTATCAGAAGCTATGCGGAGTGCTTATATCGGTTTCGACCCTACAGCAGACTCATTACATATTGGTAATTTGGTGCCTATAATGTTATTGGCTCATTACCAACGTTGCGGTCATAAGCCAGTAGCTTTAGTTGGCGGTGCAACGGGAATGATTGGTGATCCTTCTGGTAAGTCGAGCGAACGTAATCTGTTAGATGAACAAACACTTCGTCACAACCAAAATGCTATAAAAAACCAATTGTCCCATTTTCTGGATTTTGATAGTAAAGTGGGTAATGCAGCGGTTTTGGTAAATAACTATGATTGGATGAAAAACTTTTCATTCTTGGAATTTATAAGAGATGTTGGTAAACATATCACAGTAAATTATATGATGGCAAAGGATTCTGTTAAAAACAGAATTTCAGGTGAATCGTCTAGTGATGGTATGAGTTTTACGGAATTCACCTATCAATTGGTACAGGGTTACGATTTTTTGCACTTATTTAATAATAATGCGTGCACCATTCAAATGGGTGGTAGTGATCAGTGGGGAAATATTACCACAGGTACAGAGTTAATAAGACGTATAGGAGGTGGTAAAGGATATGCAATAACTTGTCCTTTAATAACTAAAAGTGACGGATCTAAATTTGGAAAGTCAGAGGGCGGCAATGTATGGTTAGATGCAGAACGAACCTCGCCATATAAATTCTATCAGTACTGGTTAAATTCAAGTGATGAGGATGCTGAGAAATATATAAAAATCTTTACATTTTTATTAGAAGAAGAGATTAATGCTATTTTAGAAGCGCATTCTGGCAATCCGGGAGCAAGAACTTTACAAAAACGATTAGCCGAGGAAATTACTACTATGGTTCACTCTAAAGAAGAGTATGAAAATGCGGTAAAAGCCTCAAAAATTCTTTTTAGTAAAAGTTTTAAGCAAGATATTACCAGCCTTAACGAAAAGACATTTTTAGATGTTTTTGAAGGTGTTAAGCAAGCAGTTATTTCTAAAGCGGAATTGGACGAGGGCTTAGATATGGTTGGAGCCTTATCGGCCAAGACTAATTTTTTAAACTCTAACGGTGAAGCACGTCGCGCATTAAAGGAAAATGCAATTGCGGTTAATAAAGAAAAGGTTAAGGAAGATTATTCGCTTACTAACGAGGATTTAATAAATGGTAAGTATATAATTCTTAGTAGAGGAAAGAAAACTAACTTTATCTTAAAGGTACAATAAGATAAATCCCAACAAAAAAAAGTGCCCAGCAAAAACTGGGCACTCACTAACCAATCAATCAATAAGACTAAAGTCAATTTTTCTTTCTCATAGAATTAATTAACCTTTTAGTCTCATTGGTTTTGTCGTATTTATTCTCAAAACCTTACCAAAAATTTTGATAATTATTGATTTGAACCGGCTTATTTAAATGTTTTATATTGATGGTATTTCTATAAAGCCATAAGGTTACAACCTCTAATATCTGAGTTATCAAATCTTCCAATAACTTCAAAACTACCATCGTTATACACTTTGCCTAAGTCTTGTGTAGCAATAAAAGAGCAAGAGTTAAGGTTTGCTAAGTCAATAACGTTTAGACCGCCTGTCTTATCCGGATTTTGGATGGTCAGTGCATCCTCTGTATCTCTTGTTAGGACCTGCATCCATGGAGGGCAATTAAATATACCATTACCAGAGGAATAGGCTTGGCTTAAGAGCTCAGTCATGCCATATTCACTGTGTATTTTATCTACTCCAAATCCGGAGATAAGCTTTTTATGTAACTCCTGTCTTATCATTTCTTTTCGTCTTCCTTTCATACCTCCGGTTTCCATAACAACGGTATGATTTAAATTAAATTGAAATTGTTCTACCAGGTCTAATAAAGCAAATGAAACACCGATAAGTAATGTTTTTTGATTTGCAGCTTCAAGTCTTTGAAGGGTTTCGGCTAAGTCTGAAATGTTATTTAAATAAAAACCACTTTCATCATGGCCAGATTGGTGTATTAAATCATTTACCATATAGATAAGTGATGAGCCATCACGTTCTAGATACGATGGTAGTAAGGCTAATACCACATAGTCTGTTGTTGTGCCATAAAAATGCTTAAATGCATTCTGGTAACTCGCCTCGTAAAGCTTTAGGTCACTTACATGATGCTTACTGGTCGTATTGCCTGTAGTCCCAGAACTGGTAAAGATTTTCTCGACGGAGCTACTTGAGTTTGTAATAGTATGGGTTTTAAAAAATTGGATGGGTAAAAAAGGAATATCGACTATTCGCTTGATGTCTGAAGGATGTTTGTAGAGTAGATCACAAAAGGAACGATACACAGGGCTATTTTTAAACTGAAATCTAAATACTTCTAAAGCTTTTGCTTCAAACTCAGAAGGGGATTTTATGTCAAAAATTGTGCTATTAGATGTCATATTGCAAAAGTATGAAAACAAAAAGCGCAACCAATAGTTGCGCTTTTAAACTTGTATTTGTAAACTAATTATTTAATCACTAATTTTTTAGTGGTAGAGGCATTGTTTTGAGTTAATTTAACAATGTATATTCCACTATTTAAATCAGAAACATTTAGTGTATTATTAGTTAATATTTCATTTTTAACTTGCTTACCAAGTACATCAAAAACTTTTATAGATATGTCGTTAGGATTTTGAGTGGTAATAGTAATATATCCCTTGTTGGTTGGATTAGGATATAATTCTAGCGATTCAAAATTAAATTGGTCGTTAGATAATGTAATATCTGAAAGGTCTCTTACATATATTTGAGCAGTTCCATTAAATTCACCAGCAATGGCCACTAATGATGATAGTTCAGAAGAAGGTATAACTTGATTAATATAATCTGCACTAAAAAAATCAGTACGTTTAACAATTGTATTTGCACCGTCGGTAACATCGTAGTTCGTACCTGTACTAAAAGTAGCAGAGCCATTACCATCTACAAAAGTTACATTTTGTAATTCTATTAACTCAGATTCATAGTCATCTGGAGCAGCATTTAATTGGGTAATTGATACAGTTTGTGGAACTACTGCATTTCCAGATGAAGTAATCACACCCGAATCTACAGATGGTAAAAATCTTAAGACGCCATTTACAGTTTCAGTTCCACCTTTTAATCCTGAAACATTATCGCCAACAGTATATGTAATAATGCCATTATCAAGTCCATCTTCTGTTATTAAAATACCTGCAATATTAGAGTCTTGCACCCATTGTCTGTTATTAAAACCGTCCGTATGTGTAACCAGGACATTACCTGTTATTTCGTAATATCCGCCATCACCATTAGCTACAACATCCGCTCTCAATTCAGCAACATCGGCAACAACTGTATAACTTGGGATAATCACTGTAAGTGCATAATCGACTGCTGGTATGATTGGATTTCCTGAGGTATCTACTAATTCAGCAAAAAGGCTATACGTATTACCTGCTACGAGATTATTAACAGCTGTTTCTGTCCCATCTGTTGTAAATATATCACCACTATCTACAATGTTGTTTCCAGCATCCTTTACTTCCCATCTTATATAGCCATCACCACTTGGTGGCACTGCAACAGTGAAATTAGTTGTAGTAAAATCAATCGTAGCGTCATTTGCTGCCTCTGGTGTAGTAGTTAAAACGCCACCACTCGCTGGTGCGTCTGTTAATGTGAGGGTAGGCGTAGCTACAAAACCGTCGATGACACGTATATTGTCTATAGATATATCTTCATCGCCAGCGTTTAATCTTTCAAAAGTTATTCGTAAATCTAGTAAACTTCCATTGGGTATTGCTGCCGTAAATTCTTGAAAAGAATTGCTTAATAAGGTTCCGTCTGCAGTACCGTCTAAGTTGGTATCTACACCTGGTTCAGTGTTCGTCCCTCCAGTTGCAGCAAACTGAAATATTTTAGTAAAAGTCCCGGAATTATCAATGTCAATTTCAAAAAAAACTTGAGTATCAGCATCCCAGTCTTGAGCAGAACCATCGTCGTCTTCGGCGGCGATAAAAACAAGTGTTAAATCACTCCCAGTCGAAATATCAAGATCATTATATTCAATGGTTTGAATATCTGAATTACAATCTGGTGTGCCATCAGTATCTTGGGCTGCTAACCAAAAAGTACCATCCATTCCAAATACTTCATAATTGCTGCCAATATTGGTTCCGTCTGTCACCGTAAAAAAGTCTCCAAAACCATCCGTACACATTTCAGACATTGTACCTGAAATATCTGGAGCGCCAGATTCAAATGAGTCTTGGAAAAGTGTGGTTTGAGCGCTTGAGATTAACCCTAAGGTTAAGCCAAAAAGTAAAAAGTAAAGTTTTTTCATATTTGATTTTAATTTAATTAGTCCATAAATATACTAAGAAATGTGAGTATTTAATAATCTATAATACTAAAGTCAGTCATATTTACACAATCTTAACATCTTCAATCTTAGCAGCGTTTTATTGTCAATTAGTTGGGTTTTAATGTTAGAGAATTGTTATCAATTTAAAATTACCTTTAAGTATAATAGATATACTCTATATTTACAATTCATAAACGTTTTTAAGGTGAAGAAAAAAGACATAAAAATCTTATTGGTTGATGACGAACCAGATATTTTAGAAATTGTAGGTTATAATTTATCTAGCGAGGGCTATCAACTTATTACTGGAGAAAATGGTATCGAGGCTGTCGAGCTTGCCAAAAAGCATAAACCACATTTAATTATTTTAGATGTCATGATGCCAGAAATGGATGGTATTGAAGCCTGTGAACGCATACGCGAACAACCTGAGTTAAACAACACCATCATTACGTTTTTAACTGCTAGAGGCGAGGATTATTCACAGGTAGCTGGTTTTGATGCTGGCGCGGATGATTATATTACTAAACCCATTAAGCCAAAAGTCTTAGTGAGTAAGGTTAAGGCGTTATTGAGAAGACTTAAGGACACTGAGAATAATACTGATGCTGTCCTAAAAATAGGAAGCCTAATTATCAATCGGGAAGAATACAAAATATCAAATAAAGGGAAGGAGATTATCTTACCAAGGAAAGAGTTCGAATTATTATCTTTGTTAGCAACAAAGCCAAATAAAGTTTTTAAAAGGGAAGAGATCTTAGATAAGGTATGGGGTAATGAGGTAGTTGTAGGAGGACGAACTATTGATGTGCATATCAGAAAACTTCGCGAAAAAATTGGAGACAAATCCTTTAAGACTGTAAAAGGTGTTGGCTACAAGTTTGTCGATTGATGCAAAAAAACTTAAAAAAAACGTATAAGTTTGCTCTAAAAACAGCGTTGTATATTACGTTGTTTACAACACTCTTAGTGAGTGTTTTTTTATACTATTACCATTCCTTTAATTGGCAGATTATTTTCTTTCCAATTGTCTGTTATTCATCTTCCTTTTTGATTATTCAATATCGTGTAGAACGGTTTATTTACAGACGTGTTAAGCGCATCTACGATGACCTTACACTGCTGGAGTTAACAGATTTACGCCAAAAACCAGTAACTACCGATATGGCGACGTTAACTAAAGAAATTGATAAATATGCGCGTAATAAGAAGTTTGAAATCGAAACCTTAAAGATTAGAGAAGAGTATCGAAAAGAATTTATAGGCAATGTATCTCACGAGCTTAAAACACCATTATTTACTGTTCAAGGCTATATATTAACCCTTTTAGATGGTGCAATGGACGATGTAAAATTGAGAAAAAAATATCTTAATAGAGCGAGTAAAGGCGTTGAGCGATTAACATATATTATTAAAGATCTAGACATGATTACCAAATTAGAAGTTGGTGATTTGAGTTTAAATAAAGAAACATTCGATATCGTAAAACTTGTCCAAAATGTGTTTGACTTGTTTGAGATGAAAGCCGCTAAAAAAGACATTACTCTAACGTTCGATTTGGATTATATGGAGCCAATAATGGTACATGCAGATGTAGAGCGTATCCAACAGGTGGTAACAAACCTAGTCGTCAATTCAATAAAATACGGGAGAAGAAAAGGGACAATAGAGATAAGCATAGAAAATTTAATTAAAAATAAGGTTATAGTTAGGGTAACAGATAATGGTGAAGGAATTGCTGAAGAAAATATCCCAAGAATATTCGAAAGATTTTATCGCATAGATAAGAGCGGCTCGCGTAAAGAGGGAGGGTCTGGTTTAGGATTAGCTATTGTTAAGCACATCGTAGAGGCACATGAAGAAAAAATTTATGTTGAAAGTGAAATAGGTGTGGGTAGCGAATTTTCATTTACTTTAGAAAAGGCTAAATAATTCAGTATAATTTAATTGGGAGCCAAGCGAATTAAATCCCTTATACGCTGCTATATCAAGCAACATTTCCGATTTAAAATCATCTTGTTTACAATAAGGAGCTATTTGTTCCTTTTTAAGTTTCTCTGCTAAGTATTCTTGTTCAAATTGTCCTGGTGTTGGGATAAAAAAGGCCTTCTTTTCTAGCATTGCTAAATCCATAATGGTTGTGTATCCCGATCTGCTGAGAATAATTTCACTTTCGTTAATGGCTTTCTCCAACTCTGTGCTGGTCATAAAATTATAAATGGTGATATTATTTATATGTTCAATGGTTTGCTGTGCTTCTATTTTACCTTTAATAAAAAGCACATTTTCACTATATGTTTTTAATTCTGTCAATAGTTGTTCTGCCAAGAGCGCTCGTTGCGGTTCTGGACCAGAAAGTAAAACGAGTAGTTTTTGCTTAAATGGTAATATAAGTTTAGTAAATCTACTTAATGGGCCTAAATATTTAGTCGTGGTGTCAATACCCTTGGCATGACCCAAAACGCCACTAAGATTCTTACTGCCTATATGATCTGGTACCCAACATTGATCAAATTTCGAAATGATAGTTTGATGTAATTTTGTGCTTACCCAAGTCGTACTGCCACTAAGTACGCGTAATTGATGCGTAATGAACACCGATGGTATTTCGGTATGTCTCACACCAAAACGATTATCTGAGATCAGTCCAGAAATATGCTCGGTTTTAATTAATGAATTAATTACTTTTTTTTCTCTTTGTATCGTTTTTAATAGGTGTGGAGCGTCTTTAACTAATTTAAGTCTAAAGGCTTTGGCGTTCTTAGGGTACGAAATATTATAGGAAGGAAGAGTAACTGCTGGTAGCTGCGGAAATTCTTTTTTTAAGAGTTCTAAAGCCCCACCATCACTTGCAATAATGGGGTCAAAATTATATCTTATTAACGCATTTATAATTGGTATGCATCGTGCGGCATGCCCCAATCCCCAATTTAGAGGAGCAACTAAAATTCGTTTTGGCTGTTGATTTTTTTTCAGGGTTGAGAGCTAATATCAGTTAAAGAAACAAAGATAAACCTAAAATGTTTCCTTAATTTTACCGAATTATTAAAAAAGTTAAATAGTAACGTGGGAAGTAAAAATAAACTCAAGCGCTTTAAAGAGAACGAGACCTTTGATAATGTGTTTCAGCCAAAACGAGACGAATTGGTTAATGAAACCTATAATTTAAAAGGTAATTGGAAGGAGAACGTATTTAAAAATGATAACCCTTTGGTTTTAGAACTTGGATGCGGAAAAGGTGAATATACAGTTGGCTTAGCTAAACGCTACCCAGAAAAAAACTTTATAGGAATAGATATTAAGGGAGCGCGCTTTTGGCGTGGAGCAAAAACTGCGATTGAAGAAAATCTCAATAATGTAGTGTTTATAAGAACACAAATAGAACTGGTTGAGCACGTATTCGCTACAAAGGAAGTAGATGAAATCTGGATTACTTTCCCAGACCCACAAATAAAATACAAACGCACAAAACACCGTATGACTAATCTTCAGTTTATGGAGCGTTATAAAAAAATCTTAAAGCCAAATGGTTTGATGCATCTAAAAACAGATAGTGAATTTATGCATGGATACACTCTAGGCTTGCTTCATGGATTAGGACACGAAGTGCTATATGCTAACCATGATGTATATAAATTGGGGGGTAGCCCAGAAGAAGTAACAGAAATACAAACGTTCTATGAAAACCAATATTTAGAAAAAGACAAAGCAATTACGTATATTAGATTCAAAATCAACTAAAATCATAATTTGAGCATAACCGTTATCTTCTTTCTAGGGCTATTGGTTGCCCTAATTGGCGTAATTCCGCCAGGTTTATTAAACATGACAGCAGCAAGAATAAGTCTCAAAGAGGGTGCTGGTCGTGGAATTACATTCTCATCTGGTGTTTGTATTGTTGTCTTTGCTCAGACCTATATTGCAGCTATTTTTGCCAGGTATTTATCTAACAGACCAGATATTGTAGAAATTCTTCAGCGTGTTGCATTTGTAATTTTTGTCCTAATTACTATTTACTTTTTAATTCTTGCCTCAAAACAAGACGAAACAAAGGTTGAAGGAGCAGAAATTAGAAGCAAGCAAAGTCGAATGTTTCATGGTATGTTTTTGTCTGCATTAAATGTCTTCCCAATTCCTTATCAGGCATACATGACCATTACTTTAGCGTCTTTCGGAATAATGGATTTTGAAAGAATTAGTATTATCACATACGTTACTGGTGCTGCGATGGGTACTTTTGTAATGCTATATATTTATATATTCTTTTTTGATAAGATAAAAGACAAGGCATTTACCTCACAGAAAAGCATGAATTACAGTATCGGTATTATAACAGGTATTGTTGCTTTGGTGACATTCATTAATATTTTAAGAGAATTATAATGAAACCGGAAACACTTGGTTTTTTTGAAAAGGTTTACGAAATAGCTCGCTTAATACCTTACGGAAAGGTGACCAGTTATGGCGCAATCGCTAAATATCTTGGGGCTGCCAGAAGTGCAAGGATTGTTGGTTATGCAATGAATAATTCACACCAAAACGATGTGCCAGCCCATCGTGTTGTTAATAGAAAAGGCTTATTAACTGGTAAGCATCATTTTGAAGGTACTAACCTAATGCAACAACTACTAGAGAGTGAGGGAGTAGAAGTAGTAGATAACCAGATCCAAAACTTAGATGCTGTATATTGGGATCCAAGTAAAGCTTTGAAGTAATCCGAAAAAAACTCGTTTTTTGAGGAATAACAACAATATTAATTACCTCAATAGCATTATAAATATCTTCAAACTTCAGGCTTCCTACTTCAAGGTTTAATACTTATCTTTGCATTTAGAATTAATCTGAATAAGAATACTAATCTACATCTGGTTGATTGCAGTCTAATAGTGTGTAATTATTAAGACGGCATCCTGTAAACAGAGGACTATGAAATTGAATAAACAAGATATATTAAAGGCACTTAAAACAATAACAGCTCCTGGAGAAGGTGAAAATATTGTAGATAGTGGTGCAGTAACAAACGTTGTTACTTTTGCCGATGAGGTGATTGTAGATGTTACCATTAAAAACCCTAGCCTCCAGGCAAAGAAAAAAACGGAGGTTGAAATTTTACAAACCATTCATAAAGAGGTTTACGAAAAGGCTAAAATTAAAGTAAATATTAAGGTTGATGCTCCTGCTAAACCTGCAACAAATGAGATAAAAGGCAAACCCATACCAGGTATACAAAATATTATTGCTGTGGCTTCTGGTAAAGGTGGGGTAGGCAAATCTACCGTAACAGCTAATTTGGCGGTAACTTTATCAAAAATGGGTTTTAAGGTTGGTGTTTTAGATGCAGACATATATGGTCCATCTATTCCTATCATGTTTGATGTGGCAAATGAAAGACCACTATCTGTAAATGTAGATGGTAAATCAAAGATGAAACCAATAGAGAATTACGGCGTTAAAATCTTATCCATCGGTTTCTTTACCAAACCAGATCAAGCCGTAATTTGGAGAGGGCCCATGGCTTCGAAAGCATTAAATCAAATGATTTTTGATGCGGCCTGGGGAGAACTTGATTTCCTGTTATTAGATTTGCCTCCAGGTACAGGCGATATTCATTTAAGTATTATGCAGGCACTTCCAATTACAGGTGCAGTAGTAGTAAGCACACCTCAAAATGTAGCATTAGCTGATGCAAAAAAGGGTGTAGCTATGTTTCAGCAGGAAAGCATTAATGTTCCAGTCTTAGGTATCATCGAGAATATGGCCTATTTCACTCCAGCCGAATTACCAGAAAATAAATACCACATATTTGGTAAAGAAGGAGCTAAGAATTTAGCAGAGGATTTAAAAGTACCATTTTTAGGCGAAGTTCCGCTCGTTCAAAGTATTAGAGAAGCGGGTGATGTTGGAAGACCTGCAGCGATGCAGATTGCAACACCAATAGAAGAGGCTTTTGAAGTCATCACTCAGCATGTAGTACAGCAGGTGGTGGACAGAAATAAAGATTTGCCTGCTACAGAGGCCATAAAAATAACAACAATGGCAGGTTGCTCTGCAGTAAATAAAAAGTAAATGAACTCAGAAGAATTAAAATTAAATGTTCAAAAGGCCTTAGATGAAATAAGACCTTTTTTACAAAGCGATGGCGGAGATATAAATTTACTGTCAATTGACGATGATAAATTTGTTAAAGTACAACTTGTAGGTGCTTGTACCTCTTGTAGTGTTAACCAGATGACCTTAAAGTCTGGCGTCGAAATGACAATTAAGAAATATGCACCACAGATAGAAAGCGTAATAAACGTAGAATAGTTGCTCATATAACCTTTTAATTCGTCCTCTTTTTTCCAAATTACATTCATGATTACAACAGATATAATTATTATTGGCGCAGGTCCGACAGGGCTTTTTACAGTATTTGAGGCAGGTCTTTTAAAGTTAAAGTGCCATTTAATAGATGCATTGCCTCAACCAGGGGGTCAGTGTTCCGAAATTTACCCAAAGAAACCAATATATGATATTCCGGCCTATCCAGAGATTTTAGCTGGAGATCTTACGGACAAACTCATGGAGCAATGCAAGCAATTTAAACCAGGCTTTACACTAGGTGAACGTGCGGAGACCATTGAGAAGCAGGACGATAATACCTTTGTTGTTACAACAAATAAAGGTACGCAACATCAGGCTCCTGTGGTGGCAATTGCCGGCGGACTAGGAAGCTTTGAGCCGAGAAAACCTCTAATTCATAACATAAAGGATTTTGAAGATAAAGGGGTGGAGTATATTATAAAAGATCCAGAAGTTTACAGGAATAAAAAAGTAGTGATTGCAGGTGGAGGCGACTCTGCATTAGATTGGAGTATTTTTTTAAGCGATGTTGCAAGTGAGGTAACATTAATTCACAGACGAAATGAATTTCGAGGCCATTTAGATTCTGTAGAAAAAGTTCAGGAATTAAAAAACAAAGGAAAAATTAATCTTATTACACCTGCTGAAGTCATCGGAATTGTTGGCGATTATGATGTAAAAGCTGTAGTTGTAAAAGAATCTGATAATATTCATATTGATAAGGAATACGAGATAGAATGTGATCATTTTATTCCATTATTTGGATTATCTCCTAAGTTAGGGCCAATAGCTAATTGGGGTCTCGAAATAGAAAAGAATGCCATTAAGGTCAATAATTCGTTGGATTACCAAACCAATATTCCAGGTATTTTTGCAATTGGCGATGTAAACACCTATCCTGGAAAATTAAAATTAATTCTTTGTGGGTTTCATGAAGCAACCTTAATGTGCCAGGCCGCATATAAGATTATAAACCCTGGGAAAAGATATGTTATGAAATATACTACTGTCTCTGGTGTCGATGGATTTGATGGCACTAGAAAGGAAGCTCCTAAAGCGGTAGTTAAAGCCATTGATTAATTGAGCAAGTCTGATATAAACATAAAGATTAAGGATCGTGAAGGTATAGTTCATAATATTGAAGCACCTACAGATATGGCCATGAATCTTATGGAGGTCGTACGTTCTTACGAGCTTGCTCCAGAAGGTACCATTGGTGTTTGTGGTGGTATGGCCATGTGCGCGTCATGTCAATGTTATGTTTTGAGCGAAACGGAGTTGCCAGAAATGCAAGACGATGAAGAAGCTATGTTGTCAGAGGCATTTTATGTAAAAGATAATTCACGTTTAGGATGCCAAATTCAAATAACCTTGGAAATGGAAGGTCTCGAGGTTGAGTTAGCGCCAGAGAGTTAATTACTCAGTCTTATAATTAATTAAAGGGGTTGGTCCTTCTAACAAAAAGCGGTCAATTTTTAACGTACCATCATCTGTGGTTACGATCTGCCACTTAATCAATGAAATTTTTCCATTTTCAATTTCCAGACCTGTTATACTACGTGGATGCACACAACTTCCATCATTAAAAAAAGCAATATCACCAGGCTCAGGAAAACGTGGTCTATGGGTGTGCCCAATAACGGTAATGAGATTATTATTTTCAATAATCCACTTTTTGGTTCTACGTTCTACTTTAATAAGTTCTTTGTAGTTTTTTGCCGGACTCGTAGGGTCTGCAATACCCATTACATTAAGAGGTTTCCACAAAACACGAACCATAAATCGACTCCATTTCCAGAAAAGGTAATTCCACCAATCGGCTTGGTGACCATGTGTTAAAAACAATTCCTGACTAGTTTTAGAATGTTGTAACACGATACCTTCATGATATTTTATACCACAAAATAGGTCTTCGTCATTACCTGTCTTAGGATCAAAATATGTGTTGAGGTATTTGTCTACATAATCCTGGTTTCTGTAAACCATATCGTGATTTCCCCAAATCATATGTAAGCGTTCCTCATCGTGAAACTGCTTTAAAAGCATATACACATTTTTGTGAGCATTTAAGATTGACTCAAAGGATAAATTTTCCCATAGTTCATCGCCATCTCCAAGTTCACAATAATTAAACCCTTGTGTATAATAGTGTTTTAAAGCGTGGTAGTAAATATTCCGATTGTTTGCAAAATCATCTGCAAAGCTATTATCGCCGCGATGACAATCACTGAAAAGAATAAACTTGGAGGTGTTGTTAAACTCAATACGCTTCGCATTTTTATAAGCTCGATCTAATCTGGTTTTAGAAGACATAAAGTAAATGTAAACAAAAATGCCTCTCATTTGAGAAGCATTTTTAGAATTTATATAGGCATTGGGGTAAAATTAAAAGAGTTTTGTGTACTATTTAAATGCATTTAACCCAGTAATGTCTAATCCAGTAATGAGCAAGTGAATATCATGTGTGCCTTCGTAGGTAATTACACTCTCTAAATTCATAGAATGACGCATTATACTGTATTCGCCAGATATGCCCATACCACCAAGCATTTGTCTGGCGTCACGAGCAATATTTAATGCCATCTCCACATTATTACGTTTAGCCATTGAGATTTGAGCAGATGTGGCTGTTCCATTTTCTCGCATTACACCAAGTCTCCAGGCTAATAACTGTGCTTTAGTGATTTCCGTTATCATTTCGGCTAACTTCTTTTGTTGCAATTGAAATTGCCCTATTGGCTTGCCAAATTGCATACGTTCTTTACTGTATCTTAGAGCTGTATCATAACAATCCATTGCAGCTCCAATTGCTCCCCAGGCAATACCGAAACGAGCAGAATCTAAACAACCAAGTGGCGCACCTAATCCAGATTTATTAGGTAGTAAGTTTTCTTTTGGGACCTTTACATTGTCAAAAATAAGCTCACCTGTTGCCGAAGCTCTAAGCGACCATTTATTGTGAGTTTCTGGTGTCGAAAATCCATCCATACCGCGTTCTACTATCAGACCGTGAATTCTTCCTTCTTCATTTTTGGCCCAAACTACAGCAACATCACAGAATGGTGAGTTACTGATCCACATTTTCGCTCCATTTAATAGATAATGGTCACCCATATCCTTGAAGTTGGTGGTCATACCACCAGGATTGCTTCCGTGATCGGGTTCTGTTAGTCCAAATGAACCGATCCATTCGCCAGATGCTAGTTTTGGCAGGTATTTTTTACGTTGTTCTTCATTGCCATATTTCCAGATAGGATACATAACTAACGAGGATTGTACAGAAGCGGTACTGCGCACGCCAGAATCTCCACGTTCAATTTCCTGCATTATTAATCCATAGGAAATTTGGTCTAAACCAGCGCCACCGTATTCTTCTGGAATATATGGGCCAAATGCACCAATCTCAGCTAATCCTCCAATAATTGATTTAGGAAATTCTGCCTTCTGAGCAGCCTCTTCAATAATTGGCGATACATCACGTTTTACCCATTCTCTTGCTGCATCTCGAACTAATTTATGTTCATCAGTAAGTAATTCATCAAGGTTATAATAATCTGGTGCTTCAAATAAATCTGGCTTCATATTTTATATTTACATTTCGAAATACAAAAGTAAGGAAATCAGTAGCATGTTACAATTTAATCCCGTTTCACATTTAACCCTTATTTGTATAGTGTTAAGATTGAGGTGGTAACGAATTTAAAGCTGCTTAGCCTAATCATCTGTTTTTTGAAATAAATAGGCATAGGCTTCCATACCTTTGGTGTGTTCAAAGACAACTTTTAGAACGCCTATCAACGGTAGAGATATAATAGCACCCACAACACCCCATAGTGCCGAAAATAAAATTATACCAAAAATGGTTATAAAGGGGCTTAATTCTATTTCATCACCGATAATCCAAGGTGTTAACACATAATTTTCGATAAGTTGGGTAGCCGCCACAACTCCGATAACAATTAAGGCTGGTGTAGCACCTGCATACAAATAGGAAAGAATTACAGCTACACCGCCACCAATGACGTTTCCTAAATAGGGAATAATAGAAAACAAGGCCGCAAATAAGGCTAAAAATAGGGCGTAGGGAACTGAGCCAATCAAAAATCCAATGTAATAAATGACAATTAAGATCAGCATAATTTTTCCTTTGCCTACAAAATAGTTTCTAGTGATTTGAGCCGAATCTTTTAACAAAGAATTGATCCCAGATCGATCTTTAAACAGTTTTTTGAAAAAGTTTATAAACTGCTGCTTCTGTATTAGAAATAAAATGACATAGACAAAAATGATTAAAGATTGAGACATTAAGGACATTAATGACGATAAAAATGAACTTGCTAAATCTTCTGCTCTCTGAACAACTTTTTTATTGTTGTCTATATAGTCTTTATAGTCCCAATTTAAGTAGCTATTAGCCCATTGAGATATAGCGTTTAGTTTTTCTGTGGCTTTATCTCGTATAGTAGACCAGTCTTCTGCTATATTATTTATTTGTGAACTTAACGCCCAAAAAAGCAATGTAAATACTATAACCATAAGTAAAACGGCTAATGTTATAGAAAACCAACGGGCCATTCCTAGGCTTTTAAACCTTTGCACTGCATTATCCAATAGGATAGCGATTATGGCAGCAACTAATAAAGGCATTATTAGATTTTTACCGTAATAAAGTAATGCAAATACGCCTCCAATAAGTAAAAGTGTCTTTAGTAAATTAAGTGCAGAAATATCAATTTTATCGGTACTCACGAGTTTTGGTTTTAAATTAACAACTTAAAAATACATCAAAATTTAGTAAATAATAAATTTTTCAGTGAGGACACTTTAATCATAATATCTATGATTATCTGTTTAAAAAATAGTGATATGCGCAGACATAATTCTAAAAAAATATGGTTAGGTGCTACATATTTAAGTAAAAATTTTTGGTGAGCTTAATGTAATCTTCTGTATAGTGATGGCGCGAAATTTCAATAGTTAATTCAGAGATGATTGTTTTAGTTTCATCAAAAGAAAATTCTAATAAACTTCGTTTAATTTCTGAATTTGGTTGGCCTTTTACGTGTAGAATGCGATTAGGGAGTAAACCTACTTTTGACGCCAATTCAATTAATTTACCTTCTTCTTTATGGGGAATTACTACTGAGAAAATTCCATTATCTGAAAGTAAGTTTGCAGCGGCATAAATAAGATGTTCAAAAGGCATAGCATCATTGAAACGCGCCAGATCCCGAGATTTATTTTTGGTTTTATAGTTGTCTGAATAGAAGGGTGGATTCGAAATTATAAGGTCATATTTATCATCGATTTCTTCAACAAATTCGAGAAGTGAAGCATGGTAGCAAAACAATCGATCAGACCATGGAGAGTTCTCAAAATTTTCAGAACATTGCTCATAGGCATCAGCATCAATTTCAATCGCTTCTATAGTTTGCGCATCACTACGCTGCGTGAGCATAAGGCTTAGAATACCTGTGCCAGCGCCAATATCTAAAACTGAAAACGGATTATTGAGTAATGAGGTCCAAGCACCAAGTAATACGCCGTCAGTACCAATTTTCATAGCGCATCGGTCTTGATTAACTGTGAATTGTTTGAATTTAAATGGCTTATTCATGTTTTGTCATTCCTAAGAAGAGAGAAATCTATTTCAATTGTAGAACTATTTATTGGATTCCTGCCTGCGCAGGAATGACAACCTAATTTTCCAGATAGAGATCTATAAGCCCTTCTGGAGTTTTAACTTCAATAACTTTATTTTTTCTATCCACCTTAGCAATAAATTCATCATTCATTGGGATTAGAATTTCAACACCATTCCTATCTATTTGGAATAATGCTTGTGCTGTAGAATCATTAATTTCTTT
Organism: Winogradskyella sp.; assembly: GCA_013002225.1. Classification (GTDB taxonomy): domain Bacteria; phylum Bacteroidota; class Bacteroidia; order Flavobacteriales; family Flavobacteriaceae; genus Winogradskyella. The sequence goes on along the minus strand of JABDKL010000061.1, from coordinate 23,573 downwards.
TAATATCCCGACCTCTCCAAAATTAACATCCTTTATTGTAAAGCCAATAACTTCATGAAAGTAAAATTTATTCCCGTCGAGTTTTGGCAATAAGTTAAGCGGTAAAAATAAATCGGTTTTTAGCAATGCGTCAGCATCTTCTTCTGTATCGACGTCCTCGAATTTTAATCGTAGAAGATTAGATTTGTGAAGTTGAGAGGATTCTATAAAAAAGGGTACTAAATTACCTCTAAGATCAATAAATATAGCATCTAAATTATCATATAAATCAGGTTCGTCAGTATCCAGTTTAGCCAAAAGCTCTCCTTTAAAACTATACTTTTTAACAATTTTACCTAAATAAAAGCAATCTTCCTTTTTCATATTTAATGCTTAAAATACTTATAATAAATAAAAAACTCCGATAGTAAATATCGGAGTTTGAAAGTATAAATTAATAAATTTTTACTCTTCTTCTTTTTTTGCTTCCGCTACTTCGGAATCGGCTGCTGCAGCACCTTCTTCTGCCGCTTCTTCTAAGGCTTCTACCTCTTCAGTTGCGTCAACATTTTCAGGAGTTTCAGGAGTCTCTTCTTCAACAACTGGTGCAGCTGCAGCTATACGAGCTTCGTTTACTGCTTTCTCAGCTTCTAAAGCTTTTGCTTTAGCATCTGCATCTGCTTTAGATAAACCTTCTGCTTTCGCTTGTACTTTCGCTAATTTTTCTTCTAACCAAGCATTAAATTTTTCTTCTGCTTGCTCTTCGGTCAATGCGCCTTTTCTAACACCACCAGCTAAGTGATTTTTTAGCATAGCACCTTTATAAGATAAAATTGCTTTTGCAGTGTCGGTTGGTTGTGCACCATTTTGTAACCATTGTACAGCACCGTCAACATCTAACTCGATAGTTGCAGGGTTTGTGTTTGGATTGTAAGCACCTAATTTCTCAAGGTATTTACCATCTCTTTTAGCGCGTGAATCCGCTGCTACGATCCAGTAGTAAGGTTTTCCTTTTTTACCGTGTCTTTGTAATCTGATTTTTACAGGCATAATAATTAATTAGTGAGGTTCTCGACCTCTGTTATTAATGAGGGCGCAAAGATAATATATTTTTTTAATTAGATTGCATATTTTTCCATTAACTTATGTGTCTAATACTTTGACTAAAAGAAAAATACAAGATAGGCTCTGTAAAAAAATTATTATACTTTTGATGTTCTCGTCTCGTTATATTAAATGCATTAATAATTTACCTGAATTACAATGAAGAAACTTATCCTTTTAGCACTTGTTTGCCTAACAATTTCTAGCTGTGGTGACGAAGTAGAATTTAGTACTCCTGCTTTTCAGGGCGATAGGGAAAACCGGTTGTGGAGAGCCGAAGCATTTTCTGCGAGTATCGACGCTGCTGGAGCTTTAACTATAACAGGTACTAACAATTTGGAAACCGTCAATTTACGGTTGCCCTCGGTAGTAGAAGGCACTTTTGTAGTTGGTAATGTAAATTCAATTGAAGCAGAATACATTGATGGATTTGGTACTAGATATTCTACAAATAATTCCCCGGATCCTAGTGTATCCATTTATCCGGAGTTAGGTGAGATTGTAATAGAAGAAATAGATTTTGTTAATCGCAGATTTACAGGGACCTATCGATTTTTGGCATTTGATGCTTCTGGCTTAAATTCTGTGGGTTATACTAATGGTATATTTTTTAGAGTTCCTTTAGTTTCAGGAGAATTTCCTGACAACCCAATAACCTGCGTAGATGTTCAAGAGGATGCGGATATGGCTAGGTTAGCTTATGAAGCGACTTTTGCGTCCGACCTTCAGTATATTGATAGTAGTGTGTTTTCTGTAGCATGCAATGCGTATATTAATGCTTTAAATGTTCAGCGTAATTTTTGTGGTGATGCAGACGGTAGTATTCAAGATACCATTGATGCACTAGGTAGTTGTCAGATTAGTTGTGACCAAGCTACTGCAAATAGAATTGAAGCAGAAACACAATACAATGCTTCAACTATTGGTAATTATGCAATGCAATGCACTCAATTTCAATTTTACTTGCAGGAGCAAATAAATTTTTGTGGTGATGCTAATGGTAGTATCCAGGCCGAACTAGATGCACTAGATTGTAATGACAACGATAATGATGGTGTACCTAATGTTTTTGAAGATTTTAATGGCGATGGTGATTTAAACAATGACGATATTGATGGTGATGGTATAGCAAATTATCTGGACGACGACGATGACGGCGATGGGGTTCTTACAGCAAGTGAAGCTGTAGATGCAAATGGTAATCCAATAGATACAGATGGCGATGGTGATGTCAACTATTTAGATAACGATGATGATGGCGATGGATTGTTCTCTAATTTTGAGACAGGAGATACAGATGGTAATGGTATTGCAGACTATTTAGATAACGATGATGATGGTGACTCTACGCTTACTATAAATGAAAATGCAGATCCAAATGGAGACGGGAATCCATCAGACGCTGTCGATTCAGATAGTAATGGAGTACCGGACTATTTGCAGGCTTAATACCAAAAAATTCTAAAGAAAAGTGAAACGTTTCCTAATGGAAGCGTTTTTTTGTTAAAAAGAATTAAGTCTTTGTTAAAGATGTTAATTTGTTCGATTTTTCTTACACAAAACTTTATATTGAAGTGTTGTTAAACAATAAGCAACTATAAAGAATTTATTGAAAATTTAAATGAAAAAGACATATGGAGTATAGAGAAGAAATTTCAAACAAATTAAACGATTTATTAGTTAAAAATTATGACGCCGAAAAGGGTTATTTAAACGCTATTGATAATGTAGATAGTAAAAGGGTAAAGATGTTTTTTAAACGGATGGCCTCAGAACGCAGTCAATTTGCTAAAGAGTTAAGAACAGAAATATTACAATACGGACAATTGCCAGAAGACTCTGGCAGCTTTAAGGGCGCCGCCCATAGAAATTGGATGAGTTTAAAAGCAACATTTTCTTCAAATAACGAAGAAGCTATATTAGAAGAAGCTATTAGAGGAGAAGAGTCTAGTCTGGAGTTGTACAATGATCTGCTAGAAGAAAGAAACTTGCCACCAAGTATTGATGCCTTATTAATAAAACATCGTAATGCAATACAAGCGGCAATTAACACTGAAAAGGTACATGAAGAATTAGTCTCCTAATTAATAGTGATACATAGATCAAACAAGCAGATGTAAACAACTTACATTGTAGAAATACTAATATAATTAAAAGAAAAGAACATGAAGTACGAAAAAGAAATATCAAATAGATTAAACGAATTAATAGAAAAAAACATGAATGCTAAGGAGGGTTATTCCAAGGCCATTGATAAAGTTGAAAACTCAGAAGTAAAAAGTTTTTTTAAGCATTGTGCAGAAGAACGTGCGCGATTTGTAAAAGAACTTAGAGCCGAAGTCTGGGGAACTGGAGAAATTCCAGAAAATTCAGGCAACATAACTGGAGAAATTCATAGGAATTGGATGTCGCTTAAGGCTGCATTCTCATCAAATAATGAGGAAGCTATGTTAGAAGAAACCTTAAGGGGAGAAAAGTCCAGTTTGGAAGAATACAATGAGATGTTGTCTAACGCTAGTATGCCGATCTCAATAACTAATATTTTGAGAAAGCAGCGAAATTCCATTGAGGCAACAATAAGTAAAGCAGAAAATTTTGAAGCTGTCTCAGCTTAATATGTCTTTACATATGTAAATTAAAAACCATGCAAGTGCATGGTTTTTTTTGTTTAAAACTGTTTATAACTTCATTTCTACAAGGTGCAAATTCTGCGTAATTTTATGGGCTAACTTTTTTATGATCAATTGTCACATTACACGTTATGTAAATCTCTCATTTTGATAAGATAAGATAGATTTTTCGACGACGTCAAAAAGGATAATTAAGAGCTATATTATTTATGTATTTAATATTCGACACAGAAACTACGGGTTTGCCAAAACGATGGGATGCGCCAATTACAGACACTGATAATTGGCCAAGATGTATCCAGATAGCCTGGCAGCTGCATGACGCGATGGGCAATTGTGTTGATCATCAGGATTTCCTTGTAAAACCTGAGGGTTTCAATATTCCCTACGATGCTGAAAAAATACACGGTATTTCTACTGAGTTAGCAGAGGAGAAAGGCGTGCCACTTACAGAAGTTTTAGAGAAGTTTAATAGCGCTTTGTCAAAGACTAAATTTGTTGTAGGTCAAAATGTTAAGTTCGATTTAAATATAATGGGAGCCGAGTTTGTGAGAGAAGATATCTCCAATCCGCTTCAAGAACTTCCTGTATTAGACACGTGTACAGAGCATACCGCAGAATTATGCCAAATACCAGGCGGGCGTTATGGTAAATTTAAGTTACCAACTTTAACAGAGTTGCATCAATTTTTGTTTAAAACACCATTTGCAGAAGCCCATAATGCAACGGCAGATGTGGAGGCTACAACGCGCTGTTTTTTAGAGTTGGTGCGTTTAAAGCAGTATACTGAGGAGCAACTCGATGTACAGCCTGATTATTTCGAAAAATTTGCTAAAGAAAACCCTTCAGAAATTCAATTAATAGGGTTAAAACATATTAATCTTAAGCGCGAAAGTGCTAAGATCAATGCACGACTTCAAAAAGAACAAGCCGAAGCTTCGCCTTTACAAACCAATAAAGAGGCTGCGGCACAGTTAGCCGAAGTAGATTTTGTTCACTTACACAATCATTCTCAGTTTTCAATTCTTCAATCGACCATAAGTGTAAAAGATTTAGTTTCAGCAGCAGCAAAAGAAAATATGCCAGCGGTTGCTATAACCGATCACGGAAATATGATGGGTGCATTTCATTTTGTAAGTGCAGTTTCAAACCATAATAAAACGGTTAAAGCGCAGCATAAAGAAGCCGATGAAAATGGAGAAGAAAAAAAGGGTACACTTATAAAGCCTATAATTGGATGTGAATTTTTTGTCTGTGAAAACCATCTGGATAAAACCAGAAAAGATAATGGTTATCAGATCGTGTTATTGGCCAAGTCTAAAAAGGGGTATCATAATCTTGCTAAACTATCATCTGCCGCATTTACTGATGGGTTCTATTATGTACCCAGAATTGATAAAAAACTTATTGAACACTACAAGGAAGATCTCATTTGTTTAACAGGAAATCTATATGGCGAAGTGCCCAGTAAGGTTCTCAATGTTGGCGAAAGCCAGGCAGAAGAGGCATTAATTTGGTGGAAAGACACATTTAAGGATGACTTATATATTGAGTTGATGCGTCACGATCAGGAAGATGAAAATCGTGTAAATCCAGTCCTCATTCAATTCGCTCACAAGCATAATGTTAAATTAGTGGCTACAAATAACACGTATTATGTCGAACAGGAAAATGCCAATGCACATGATATTTTACTATGTGTAAAAGATGGTGAAAAACAAGCCACGCCAATAGGTAGGGGCCGTGGTTATCGTTATGGTTTACCTAATCAGGAATACTATTTCAAGTCTTCTGAAGAGATGAAAGCACTCTTTAGAGACCTACCAGAAGCTATAGTAAACATAAAAGAGGTTGTAGATAAAATAGAGCCTTTTGAGTTAGCACGAGATGTATTACTACCTGCGTTCGACATTCCAAATGAATTTAAGCACGAAGAAGATGAAGCCGATGGTGGTAAACGTGGAGAAAATGCCTATTTAAAACACCTCACCTATGAAGGGGCAAAAAAACGCTACGGAGAAATAACCTCAGAAATTAAAGAACGGCTCGATTTTGAGTTGAGTGTTATTGAGAACACAGGCTATCCAGGTTATTTTTTAATTGTTGAAGATTTTATTCGCGAAGCCCGAAAAATGGATGTTTCAGTTGGACCTGGTCGAGGGTCTGCTGCCGGTTCTGTTGTAGCGTATTGCTTATGGATTACTAATATAGACCCTATTGAGTACGACCTGCTTTTTGAGCGTTTTTTAAATCCGGATCGTGTTAGTATGCCAGATATCGATATCGATTTTGACGACGAAGGGCGAGGTCGTGTGATGCAATATGTTATTGATAAATATGGTGCCAATCAAGTGGCACAAATTATCACATACGGTACTATGGCTGCTAAATCCTCAATTAGAGATACTGCCCGAGTTTTAGATTTACCGCTGAACGAAGCCGACCATATTGCAAAGCTTATTCCGACCATGTCTAAGCTGGGAAAGATCTTTGGACTTGATGAAAAGGAACTGGCAAAAAAGTTTAGACAAGAAGATTTAGAAAAGGTTAATGAGCTCCTTAATATTTCGGATGGGGAAGACCTGCAAGCCGAAACCGTAAATCAAGCCAGGATTTTAGAAGGATCGGTGAGAAATACTGGGATTCATGCCTGTGGTGTTATTATTACACCTGGTGATATTACCAATTATGTACCAGTTTCAGTAGCCAAGGATTCCGACTTATATGTCACGCAATTTGATAACTCCGTAGTAGAAAGTGCTGGCTTACTAAAAATGGATTTCTTGGGTTTAAAAACCCTGACTCTAATTAAGGATACTGTAAAGATTGTTAAGGCAAAACATGGAATTGAGTTAGATCCAGAAAGTTTTCCATTAGATGATGAGAAAACCTATGAGTTATTCCAGAAGGGTGAAACAGTTGGTATTTTTCAGTACGAATCTCCTGGAATGCAAAAACACATGAAACATCTTAAACCTACAGTTTTCGATGATTTAATCGCCATGAATGCACTGTATCGACCTGGTCCGATGGAATATATCCCAAGTTTTATTCGTAGAAAACATGGTGATGAAGAGATTGTGTATGATTTGCCAGAAACAGAGGAATATTTAGCTGAAACTTACGGGATTACAGTTTATCAGGAGCAGGTTATGTTGCTTTCTCAGAAATTGGCCGATTTCACTAAAGGTGAAGCAGATGTATTGCGAAAGGCGATGGGTAAAAAGCAGAAAGCGGTACTCGATAAAATGAAGCCAAAATTTATTGAACAAGCTGCTGCTAAAGGGATGGATAAAGAAAAGCTTGAAAAGATCTGGAAAGATTGGGAGGCTTTTGCAAGTTATGCCTTTAATAAGTCGCACTCCACTTGCTATGCCTGGATTGCGTACCAGACAGCCTATCTTAAAGCACACTATCCTGCAGAATATATGGCTGCTGTGTTGTCTAATAACATGAATGATATTAAATCCGTGACCTTTTTTATGGAAGAATGTAAGCGAATGCGCTTACCGGTTTTAGGACCAGATGTTAATGAGAGCTATTATAAGTTTTCTGTAAATAAAGATAATGCTGTACGTTTTGGAATGGGTGCCATTAAGGGTGTCGGTCATGGCGCTGTAAAAACAATTGTAGAGGGCAGAAAGGAAAATGGACACTATAAGTCTATTTTTGATTTAGCAAAACGAATTGATTTACGAGCAGCCAATAAAAAATCATTTGAAGGTTTAGCCAATGCAGGTGGTTTTGATTGCTTTTCAGATACCCATAGAGCACAATATTTTGCACATGATGGAGATGGAATTACATTTTTAGAAAAAGCTATTAAATATGGAGCTAGGCATCAGGAAAATGAAAACTCTGCTCAGGTGAGTTTGTTTGGAGCCTCAAGTGATGTTCAAATTGCAGAGCCACAGGTGCCACCTTGTGAAGATTGGGGGACGATGGAAAAGCTTTCGCGCGAAAAGGAAGTCGTGGGAATTTATATATCTGGTCACCCCTTAGACGATTTCAAAATTGAAATGAAAACGTTCTGCAATGGCACAGTTTCAAATTTTAATGATCTAGAATCTATATTAAACAGAGAGATTACATTTGGTGGTGTAGTCACGGACGTACAACATCGGGTGAGTAAGCAAGGTAAAGGATGGGCCCTGTTTACAATTGAAGATTATACAGATAGTTTCGAATTCAGAATTTTTGGTGAAGACTACCTTAAATTCAGACACTTTTTTGTTGTAAATTCATTTGTGTATGTAAGGGCTTTTGTTAAAGAGGGTTGGGTCAATAGGGATACTGGTAAAAAGGGCGAACCACGAATTCAATTTAATAGTTTTCAGTTGTTGCATGATGTGATGGATACCTATGCGAAAAAGTTGTCAATACAGTTAAATATCGATGATTTAGGTGAAGGCAAAATCTCGGCCTTACATGATATTTTAAAGATACATGACGGTAACAATACGCTGAATTTTGTGGTATATGACAACAAAGAAAAAATCAAAGTACATATGCCAAGTCGCAAACAGAAAGTCAAAATTTCTCAAGAGCTGTTAAACGAGCTAAAAGAACACGATGTAAAGTATAAATTAAATTAGAATATGACCTACCAATAGTAGTATAATTAAATCAAATACTGCCAATGTAAGGTTTGGCAAAATTTTTGACTAATTTTGTGTAATTGAAGTAGAATAGTTTAAAAAATAAATAATATGGCATTAGAAATAACAGATGCAACGTTTGAAGAAACAGTATTAAAGAGTGATAAACCCGTAATGGTAGATTTTTGGGCAGCTTGGTGTGGACCTTGTCGTATGGTTGGACCAATCATTGATGAAATAAGCACAGAGTACGATGGTAAAGCTGTCGTAGGAAAGGTAGATGTAGATGCAAACCAGGAATTTGCTGCTAAGTATGGCGTAAGAAACATACCTACGGTTTTAGTATTTAAAGACGGAGAAGTTGTTGGTCGCCAAGTAGGTGTAGCACCTAAGAATGCTTATGCTGAAGCAATTGACGCACTTTTATAGTTAATACTCTAAAAGAAATGATAAAAGGTTTGTCTATACGGCAAACCTTTTTTAGTTTCGGTTGCTTATGGATTTACAGTTAGAGCTAAATAAAGCAGGAGGATTTAAAAATCTGGAATTACTCGCTAAACAGGTGGTTGAAGGCTTTATCGCAGGGATGCATAAGAGTCCTTTCCATGGTTTTTCTGCGGAGTTTGCAGAACATAAAATTTATAATCAAGGTGAAAGCACAAAGCACATTGATTGGAAGTTGTATGCTAAGACAGATCGTTTATACACAAAACGTTTTGATGAAGAAACTAATTTAAGATGTCACCTTATATTAGATAATAGTAGCTCGATGCACTATCCGAAATCGGCTGGTAACACCATAGAAAATCTTAATAAGATAGCATTTTCGGCATTGGCAGGTGCGTCTCTGATGCATATTTTAAAAAAACAGCGAGATGCCGTTGGTTTGAGTATCTATAGTGATACTTATGATTTTTATGCTCCAGAAAAAGGCAGTGAGCGTCATCACCAAATGCTATTAAACAAGCTAAGTGAGGCAGTCGTTAGTCGTGCACATTCTAAGAATACCGAAACCTATCAGTATCTACATCAAATTGCAGAAAAGATTCATCGAAGATCCCTCATATTTGTGTTTACAGATATGTTTCAAACCACGGAAGATGATGAAAAGTTGTTTGAAGCACTCCGACATTTAAAACATAATAAACATGAAGTGGTTTTATTTCACGTGTTTGATAAGGCGAAAGAATTAGCTTTTAATTTTGATAACCGACCTAAGCGCTTCGTAGATATAGAGACAGGTGAGCACATAAATTTATATGCCGACACTATTAAAGAGAACTATGAAAAGGCGGTTGGGCAATATTTTGAAAATTTAAGATTAAAGTGTGGTCAGTATAGAATTAAATATGTCGAAGCCAATATAAATGCAGGATTTAATAGTATCCTTACTACCTTTATGATTGAACGCAAAAAATTTGTTTAAAAATTTACCTTTTTTTATGAATTTTGTTTGCCAAATTAAAAATGCAATGTATATTTGCCCTCGCAATTACGCAACGGTCTGGTAGTTCAGCTGGTTAGAATGTCGCCCTGTCACGGCGAAGGTCGCGGGTTCGAGTCCCGTCCAGACCGCTAAAATTGCTAAAGCTCTGAGAAATTAGAGCTTTTTTAATATAATGATGTTGTGTTGTTCCGAGAGCAATCTCGGAGTAGTAGTGAGTCCTCTAATAATGGGACTTACCAATGAAAGGCTTTCCTTTTTTCTGAATAAGAAAATCGGGATGCTTTTTTGTTTTCAACGTATTTGAGTTAAAAGTATATGTGATTTAACACGCTGTGTATCACTATTTTTAATACCTTCAAGTTTCTTGCTTGACTAAAACATTTATTTAAAAACCAATTAATCAGTGTAATCACTGTAAGGATAGTGCTATAAATAGCTCAAATGTTTTATGAAAAGTAATAAGGGCGACCATATCGAAAAATCTTCACAAACTGTATTTGCACAGAATAGCCCATATGCTAAAATATTTCATAATAACCCTACGCCACACACACTTTCAAATAAAAAGGATAGAAAATTAGTAGATGTCAATGAGTCGTGGGAAAAATTTACAGGATACAAACGTAAAGATGTTGTTGGTAAAACGGTTGAAGAATTAAAGCTCATTTCTTTTAAAGAAGCAGATTCTATTAGAGAGGTGTTAACAGAAAAGCAAGTTTTTAAATCTCATGAAATTGAGGTGTTAAGAAAAGATGGTTTAAAAACTTACGGACTGGCAACTTTTCAGTTTATCCAACTTCAAGGTAGTGCCTATGTACAATCCTCAATTTTAGATATAAGCGCGCTTAAAAACACAGAAAATGAACTGTATATAACCAAGAATTTTTCTGACCGACTCTTAGATAGTATGTATGAAGGTTTAATAGTATTGGACGCTAATTTAACCTGTATACGTGTTAATAAAGCTTATACCGAGTTAACAGGTTTTAAAGAATCGGATATTGTGGGGACTAAGCAGCCCTTTCCGCACTGGCCACCTGAGCAATATGAAAAATTTAGAAAGTATGTAAAGCTTGGATTAGATGGTGTTTTTGATAGGGATCAGCTTATTTTTAAAAAGGCAAATGGTGATCGATTTGAGGTCGCTGCAGCTTCAGCTAAAATTACCAATCATAAAAATGAAATTATTGGTTATGTATCTACCATCATTGATATTTCAGAACGCATTAAGTATCAGAATGAATTAAAGGAAAAATCGGAAAAGGCAGAAGTTAACAGAGATGCTATTATAAAATTAGTAAACCTCATTGGTTCTGATTTCGATGATATTTTAAAAACAATAACTTCAACGTCATCAAACGTGCTGGAGGTGGCACGTGTAAGTTTGTGGAAATTTAATGAGGACGAAACTGCAATTCACTGTATTAATGCCTATAATTTAGAGACTAACAAATTTGTAGATACGCTCACGTTGCATTCTGAGAATTACCCGTCTTATTTTAAAGCTTTATATAAAAGAAAGACCCTTAAAATAGATGATGTCTATCATAATAGAATTACTAAAGAATTAGCCAGCGATTATCTTTCGGACTTTGGTATTACATCCATGCTAGATGTTTTTATTAGTGGCGTAGAAAAGCCATTTGGTGTTATTTGTTTTGAACAAATAGGCGAAAAAAGAAAATGGACATCAGCCGAGGAGCAATTTGCTACAACTATTGCAAGTATTGTGTCTCTGGCAGTCGAAAATAACCAGCGAAAAAAAGTTGAAACAAACTTAATACTTGAAAAAGAATTTTCTGAAGAGCTATTAAATTCTCTACAAGAAGGGCTATCTGTTGTAAATCCTAAAGGAGAAAGTATAAGGGTTAATAAGGCACTTTGTGAAATGACGGGGTTTACAGAAGAAGAACTTGTAGGTTCAAAACCGCCATTTAAATACTGGCCTCCCGAAGACCATGACAAATTTTTTAATGTTTTTAAGCAAAGAGATCATTGGGGAAAAAATATTAAAGAATTTTGGTATATGACTAAAACCGGTACGCGGTTTCCGGTTTCTTTAGCACTATCCTCTGTAAAGAACAATGATGGCGAAACCATTGCATATTTTACCACGATCAATGATATTACGAAGCGCAAATCAGAAGCTAAGGCATTAAGGGAAGCGGCTAGGTTATCTAAACAACGAAAGGATGCTATTTCTACAATGGTTACCTTAATAGGACAGGATTATAACACGGTTATCAAAAAAATAACGCAACTAGCATCTAAGGCATTAAATATTAATACCATTATAATCTGGAAGTTTAATGATGATCAAAGTAGAATACATGGGAATTTATTCTTCGATACAGATAAAACAACTCAAATTGACAATGATTTAGTTTTAAGTGAAACGGAAATGCCAGATTACTTTAAAGCGCTGAAAAGTAATTCCCTTTTAAGTATACCTAATATAAAAGAAGATCCAAGAACGATAAAATATGCGAAAGCGCTTAAAGCCTTAAATGTAAATGGGTGCAAACTCGATGCGGCAATTTTCAGTAAAAATAGACGCTACGGAATTTTAAGTTTTGAGTGTGCTGTACAAGATAGAGTGTTTACGAGCGAAGAAGAAAACTTTGCAGCTTCAGTCGCGACAATTATATCTTTAATGATAGAGACCCGTGAAAGAACAAAAGCAGAAAATAACCTGTTAGAATCTAATGAAAAATTAATTCAGGTAAACAAAGAGCTTACAGATTTAAAAAGAGAATTAGAAAAACAAAACGTCTATTTAAAAGAAGAGTTGGATCTCGCTTTTAACTATGAGGAAATGGTTTATGGGAGTGCTGCATTTAGTGATGTACTAACAGATATTGAAACCGTTGCAGTTACTGATGCCACTGTGCTCTTGCTTGGTGAATCTGGTACAGGTAAGGAGCTTTTGGCAAGAGCTATTCACAACATAAGTAATAGAAAAGATAAGCCACTTATTAAGGTAAATTGTGCGGCAATACCAAAAGAACTTATTGAAAGTGAGTTGTTTGGCCATACAAAAGGATCGTTTACAGGAGCATTTAGTGACAAGGATGGGAAATTTAAACTAGCAGATGGTGGCACGCTGTTTTTAGATGAAATTGGCGAATTACCAATCGATATGCAACCAAAATTGTTGCGCGCCATTCAAGAGGGTGAAATAGAATCTATTGGCAGTACTAAAACAGAAAAAGTTGATATTAGAATTATTACCGCTACCAATAGAGATTTAAAAGCTGAAATTGATAAAAATAATTTTAGAGAAGATCTATATTTTAGAATAAATGTTTTCCCGGTTACTGTGCCACCATTAAGAGAACGCACAGAAGACATTCCTATTTTAATAGAACATTTTGTTAATAGGTTTGGCAAGAAGTATAATAAAACCATAAAGTTTATACCTCAAGACACTAAATTGGCCTTACAGAATTATCATTGGCCAGGAAATATAAGAGAGTTAGAAAATTTAATAGAGCGCGCCGTAATTCTGTCTAATGCAGAGACACTATTTGTTCCTGGCTTTGTGTCTGACTCAAAAGAAACTTCAATTTCTAAATCAGTACTTAGTCTAAACGATGTACAACGGTTGCACATAGAAAAAATACTTAGTCAGTGCAATTGGAAAATAGAAGGCGATAATGGAGCCTCGCAACTACTTCAGATAAAACCAAGTACATTAAGAGATCGCATAAAAAAGTTAGGCATTAAGAAAAGCTAACCACGGTATTCCGCAGAATGGCTTTGAGATTCTTAATCACTAACGGTATTCCGTTATTATCAAATTCAACAAAAATTCAGCACTCCAATTTAAGTGTATGATATTCAGGCTTTTAGAAATTTATTTTTTCATTTTTTGAAGTTGTGGCACAGGGCTTGCCATTAATCTTATCGTTGAAATACATTTTTAATCTATGAATAACACATTGCTAATTGAATTTGATACCGTTAAGTTTTGGACAGAACACGGTATCTTATTCTGCCAGATCTTAAATACTAAGGCTATTAAGTTAAATGCAAAAGAGAGACTGAGCCAATATGTAGATGCCATCTATACGCTTTCGGAGGGTAAGCCTATTCCTTTTATAATAGACATGCAATCTACTTTGGGAACATTTTCTACAGAAATTGCAAAATTATTAGCAGACAGCCCTGCTTTAAATAAGATAAGATTATGTGAGGCGTTCGTATCTAATTCAATAAACACAACACTATTAGTTCACTCCTACAAGAGAATATATGAATCAGAAACGCCATACAGAATCTTTAAAGATTTTGAGACTGCTAAACAGTATTGTTTAACCTATAAAGATGATTTGTAATGCAATCACTACAGTTAAAAAATATTGATATTGATCAAAAAGCTCAAGTTTACGATGCTGTTAATGCGCATCATAATGTAGCTGTTATAGATACTTTCGAGCGGATTAAAGATGTCAACGAAGGGTATTGTAAAATATTAGGGGTTAATAAGCACAATATTATAGGGGAAACAAGTTCCATTCTAAAATCACGCTTACATTCAGATTCTTTATATAAGAATTTATGGGGCACCATTACAAATGGTGAGGTTTGGACGGGAGTACTTCCTTATAATGTTTCTAAGTCTAATAAGTACTGGTTACAGACTACTGTTGTTCCTGTAAAAAATAAAAAAGGAACAATAGAAAAGTATATTTCATTCTATAATGATATAACTAATTATTACCACCAGGATCATTTAGTGGAAGAACTAGATACCTGTAAAAAAGCCATTGTTAAAAAATTCCCTCAACTTGTTCTAAGTCTCAATGAACGCGGTAAAATATTAAGAGCGTTTAATGAATATAGACAAGTAGAATTTGATGAAATCGTTGGTTCTTACATCTATGATTATATAGAACAAGAGTATCATTTTGCTGTTAAGTCTAAGATAAAAGAGGTTTTTAATTTACAGACTATTAATGGGTTTAGGTTTGCCTCTCAGGCATCTGAAAAAGAAAAGGCACTTTACTTTTCTGAAATTGAGCCTGTTTTTAATAATTATAATGAAGTTGTCTTTGCAAAAGTAACAACAGAACGACGAACAGAGGATATAAAAGTTGTTAGTGAGTTAAAAGCTATTGAAGCTAAATACAGTACTATTTTCCAATCGATAAACGTTGGAATTATCGTTGTAGCAGATAGTAATGGTAATATTTCAGAATGGAATCAAGGTGCTGAATCAGCTTTTGGTTATTCAGAAAAAGAGGTTTTAGGTCAGTCATTGACTCTGCTGATAGCAGAAGAACATATGGAAACAAGCATACAACAATTGCTGTATCTAAAAGACCATTTGGAAGATTGCGCTCAGGGCGATACGCTAGAAATGGTAGGCGTTCGAAAAAATGGAGAAAAGTTTCCGGTTGAGTTTGCAGTTAGTAGCTGGTATTGTGGTAAAGACAGATATTTTTCTGCGATTATGTTAGATATATCTAACAGAAAATCGTTAGAAAATAAATTACAGCAAAAAACAGAAGACCTAGAGCAGTTTTTATACCGTGCAGCTCACGACCTTAAGGCGCCTTTAACAACCATAGAAGGTTTAATAAATCTAATAAAACACGAGAATAAACAGGAACATATTTCAAATATTATAGAGATGTTAGATGTGAGTTTAAACAGAGGAAAACTCTTGTTAGATAACTTATCGTTTGCGTCTGTAATATCTCAAAAGAAGTGCCAAGTGTCTTCTATTAATATTAATAAAGAAGTAGATAAAACATTACAGGCACTTAGCTCGCTAGAGAATTTTGAAGAGATTAAATTTTGTATCAATGTTAATGAGGATATTCGGTTTTATTCAAATAAGGATTTGTTCAATTCTATGCTTCAAAATCTTATCCAAAATGCAATTTACTACTGTAAACCGTTAGAGGCATCTCATTTGCCTACTATAACTATAGATGTATCTCAATCTCACCAAAGTTTAGATATTCTTATAAAGGATAATGGCAGAGGTATTAGTGACGAAAACTTAGAAAGAATATTTGACCTGTATTACAGAGTAAATAACGAAGGAGTTCAAGGAAGCGCCTTAGGCTTGTATATCGTAAAGTGTATTGTAGATGATCTCTCTGGACACATAAATGTAGAGAGTGAACTTAATATAGGTACAACATTTAGAATAGAAATCCCCAATCTAAAATAATTAATTATGGTTAAAAACATCATTATAATCGATGACAATAAAATAGATCTATTTGTCAGTCAAAAGATAATTGAGAAATACGACTCAGAGATCAATGTGAGGACATTTAATAGCGCCACTTCAGCACTCAACTACCTTAAGATATGTCCTTTAAAACATAACTCTGAGACTATTGTGATGCCAGATGTCATTTTACTGGATATTAATATGCCACAAATTGATGGATTTCAATTTATTGAAGAATATAAAGCCCTAAATCTACCAAAAGCTAAAGATGTAAAAATTATAATGCTCACCTCTTCATTATACCTGGAAGATATTCAAAGAGCGGAAAAAGAAGCGTATTGCTCTGGTTACATAGATAAGCCCTTAACAAAAGAGAAAATAGAAAAGCTGGTAAAGAAACATTCCAGTAGTAGAGGTTCTAGAGGCGTACAGCCATTTAGCTTCGTTCCTGTTTTGTTCTAAAAACTTTAAAAACTAAAAGCCTCATTTACCCTTAAGCAGCACTGGTTAAAGCCTAATGCACAAATTAATAAATTAACATACAACCAAACCTTTACATATCATGAATAATCTACAAACAAAAAAACAAATTAACTGTCTCGTCATATTATTATTGGGATTATTTACCTACGCGCAGGTTGGTATTGGAACTACAATACCTGATGCTTCTGCAATCCTAGATATAAGTTCTACAGAAAGCGGATTGTTAACACCAAGGATGACTACAACACAACGTAATGCCATAGTTAGTCCGGCAGAAGGATTGTTAGTTTATGATACAACATTAAGTGGTTTTTATTTTTATAAATCTACAGGTTGGTTAGAGGTAGACGCTAGTTTAAGAGAGAATTATAAGCTTATTAAATCTGTTGCAGATCTAAGCGAAGAACTGACTGCGGGAGGTGGTTCTAAATACTTGCTAACGTCAGATGTGGTATATGAAATCAATGGTACCATAAGTCTAGCCTACCCCATAGATATTAACGATGCCTATATTACAGGTATTGATTCCTCGGACGATATTTTAGTAAAAGTTGGAGGAACAATGTTCGAAGGTAGTAAAGGTGGCGTAATTAAAAATATAACGGTGACTGCACCAGGAGGAACGATATTTAATTTAAACGGAACAAGTGCAGAAAACCTTGTGTTTAAAGACGCAAATGTTGTTAATTCTAATGACATTGGTACTATTGCTAATTTTAACTTAATTTATTTTTCGGTGTTGCAATATGTAAATAACACAAGCGGTATTACGTTTAACAGTATTACAGATCTATTACTGAGTAATATAGGTTGGCAGGATTCCAATAGTGGTAGTTATGAAACTTATACAGGTACCTTTAAGTTTATTCAAAAACAAGGTGGGTTTATGTCGGTTAGTGGGGCTAATGTGGGGATTGATGTTAGCAGTAATCCTACCGTTTCTACGGCAGTGTTAACTGGTGTTAGTTTTAATGGAACAGCAACACAATATGTAAATCCTTATACTACAAATACATTTCCAAACTATAATTTCACCAACTCGTGGACTGTAAATTGTCCAGGAATACCTGTTGAGGCAGATGAGGTAAGTACAGGTAATATTTATTATGATGGAACTATTACATCTGGTTTTATTCAGGATTTTACAAATGGAAGCCCAATAAATCTTAGAGGTAACAGTAATGCCAATTCAACAACATTGGTTAATTCCTTAAGAACTTCATCTCCTCAGGATAATCGTATTACTTATCTTGGTAAAAAAACAAGAACCTTCCAAGTTAATGCTGCATTATCGGTAAGAGGTAATTCTGGCGTAGGCGATTTTTATGCATTTTTTATTAAAAAAAATGGCACTACCTTACTAACAGAAACTAATACATTAATGCGAGTTAACGATACATCCGATATTTCCAGTAATTGTATTAACGGAACTGTTGAATTGGCACCAAATGATTATATAGAAATTTGGGGGCAGCGTTTAACAGGTACTGGTACCACATCAATAACTGTTTTTTCGCTTAACTTAATCCTAAATTAAGCGTCTTAAAAAGACTTAAAGTTTACATTCTGGCACTGATATTTGTGACTCATAACAAGTAAAATGTGACAGTAAAAACAGGTTTAACAGGTGTATTTCATCGATGAAAGCATTTTGAATATGTATTTTGTCGATGAAATATGTCATTTCAACGATAATATTGTTTGGGTTAGGTGATTCTGCCTATATTCGGTATCCCTCTCGATTTAAATTCGATTTTTTAATTCATTGCCTAAAGACAAATTTTGTCTTTAAAACAGCCCTCGTTTTTTTAGTACAATTTTAGGTTTATCCTAATACAAATTAATTGACCAACATTGTCCCTCAATGTAGCGACAATCGTTACAATTAATCAAAACAAAAATTTGTTAAACTCTAAATTGATACTTATGAAAACTCTAAAAATTACTTTAATGTTAGTTGCAGTACTATTCTTAACTGTATCTGGTGTACAATCAGACAATGTTGTAAATGAAAATGAGCCAACTTTTAAAGAATATAATCCAACTAATTTAGTCGCTATTGACAAAAAGAAATTGAAATTAGAAACTCAGGGATAGACTTACCTCTATTATATAATTTTAAGCCTTCACTTTAAGATGAGGGCTTTTTTTGTTTAGCAAATTTTAATTCTCAAATTTTAACCTATTTTTGATATAAATTGTCAACCTTTAATGAGAAATCTATTTTTTGCATTCCTTATGTTGCATCTACTTTTATCAACAGTAAATGCTCAAAATAGTTTACTAGATTCAATCAATAGTCTAATTGTTAAATCAAACGAAGAGAATTATTCAATTGATAAAAGGTTAGAATTTGCTCTTACTTCAAGCAAAATTGCTAGACAAATAAATCAAGATTCTATTATTCTTATGGCTAATAGAAATTTATCTGTGCGCTATTTTGAGTCTGAAATGTATGATGAATACATTGCATTAAATAGAGATAATTTCGAGCTTGCCAGATTAATCAAAGATTCTTCAGCCATAACTGTAGCTGGTTCTAACTTAGGCTCTATGTATAGATATTATGAGCAAAATGATAGTTCATATTATTATTATTCTCAGGCACTAAAATATTATCCTGCAAGTGAGATTTCAGAGTCAAAAGCAACAGCGTTTCTCTATTTGGCAGATATATTGCAAATAGAGAAAATTTATGCTGGAGCTGAAGAAGCAGCTATCAACTCTATCATAATTTTAAATAGACTACCAGAAACACAAAATCGTTTAGATAAATTATGGAATGCCTACAATTTAATGGGTATAATTTCTAGGGAGTCAGGCAACTATAAAAAAGCTTTGGAGTATTATGAGCAGTCAAATTCATATGCAAAAAAAATTAATGATGGATTTGTTAATGAAGTCTATTCGCTCAACAATAAAGCCTATGTTTATCGACAACTTGAGGATTTTGATAAAGCTAAGGACATCTATAGGAGTCTTTTAGCCTTAAGAACAAAATATGAAGAGGTTGACCCTTCCTTTTATCCAACAATATTAACAAACATTGCGGCTACTGAATTAGAATCTGGAAACTTTGATTTTAATACAGTAAAAAATAAGCTAAGAGAGTCTTACAAATTAACCCATAAGCTCAAGGATGATGTTTTAAGAATGAATGTGGCCTTACATCTTTCCAAACTGTATAAAAAAGTTCCTCAGAAAGATTCAGTAACTAAGTACGCAAATGAAGCGCTTAAGATTTCTTACGACGTATTTGCAAATGAAGTAAAACAAGAGGCACTCTTAATCTTATCTGAGGTTACTGAAGGAGAAAAAGGCAAAGCCTTTCTCCAAGAGCATATCAAACTTACAGATAGTCTGCTTAGGGTAGAACGAAGCGTTAGAAATAAATATGCTCGCATTGAGTTCGAGACTGATCAGCTCGAAGCAGAAAATGAGCAGATATCTAAGGAAAATCTTTATTTAGTTATTCTTTTAATCGGTTTGTTGCTAACAGCAGCTCTTATTTATGCCATAATTTCTCAACGCGCAAAAAACAGAAAATTAAAACTTATCCAGTTACAGCAAGAAGCTAATGAGGAGATTTACAATCTTATGTTGGGCCAGCAAAATAGAGTGGATGAAGCCAGAGCTAAAGAAAAAACTAGAATTTCTGAAGAATTGCACGATGGCGTTTTAGGTCGTCTCTTTGGGACGCGCCTGAGTCTTGATAGTATAAATTTTAAGGACGGCAAGGAGGCTATGCTTACAAGAGCAAATTACATAAGTCAACTTAAACTGATCGAGGAAGACATACGTAAAATTTCTCATGAGTTAAATACAGATTTTGTTTCTGGGACAGGTTTTATGAATATTGTATCAGAACTTATTGATAGCCAATCTATAGCCTATGGTTTAAAATCAGAGTTTATTTATACAGACGATGTAAGTTGGGATTTGGTTTCTAACAAAACAAAAATTAACATCTATAGGATTATTCAAGAGTCCCTTCAAAATATATATAAGCATGCCAATGCCAAAACCATTAAAATTAGCATTTCTTTAGAAAATGATGTAATTTGCTTAGACATTATCGACGACGGAGATGGATTTGATACTACCAAAAGTAAAAAGGGTATTGGTTTAAAAAATATGTCCTCGCGTGTTCAGGATGTTAATGGAGAAATTTCCTTTTCATCTCAATCTGGTAATGGAACTATTGTAAAAGTTAGAATACCTTATACAAACCAACCCGAATGAAACATATTAATATTTTAATGGTAGATGATCACCCTATTATCATCGAAGGCTACCAAAATGTATTAATGGCTACTAAGGAAGACGATCAAACCTTATTAATTGACACGGCAAATAATTGTGATACTGCTCAGTTAATGATTAATAGAGCTTCAAAAGATACACCCTACGATGTGTGCTTTTTTGATATTAGTTTACCGGCCTCCGAAGATGGTAAATTTGCTAGTGGAGAAGATTTGGCACTTCTGGCAAAACGCGTGTTACCCAATGCTAAAATAATTATACTTACCATGTTTAATGAATCTTTTAGAATTCATAATATTATAAAAGAAATTAATCCGGATGGTTTTTTAATTAAAAGTGATCTGACCTCTATGGAATTGGCCGATGCTTTTCAGCAAATTTTAAATTCGCCACCATATTATAGCAGCACAGTTAATAATTACGTTAAAAAGACAATTACAAGCGAGATTTATGTAGATGATGTTAATCGCAAAATTCTACATTTATTGTCACAGGGTGTAAAAACTAAAAGTCTAAATGAGCATATACCGTTATCTACTAGCGCGCTAGAAAAACGTAAAAAGCAACTTAAGTTAATCTTTTCTGTGTCTGATGGTAAGGACGAATCACTTCTTCATGAAGCTCGAGAAAAAGGGTATTTATAAAAAAATGGCTAAAATAGCACTCAATTTATAAGACTCAAAACAGCTTCTATACACCGTCAATGTTAAAAATTACGGTTTTTCCGCATTAAGTCTGCGGTTTTACCACAACAAAAGATGTATCTACTTACTTATATTTACCGCAAGTCAACAAGAATTAATTAATCCCTATTTAAGTAATTGTTGAGTTAATAGCAAGAAGATAAACCTGGTAGTTTTACTACCAGGTTTTTTTATGCAGGTTTTTTATGTCCTTAATACATAAGATGCTTAGAACCACTGCGCATTATGCTCAGATAATTTGACGATAAAAAAACCAAGGTAAATTACAGCGACAATAAATTTTAAGAAAGTGGACGCTATAAACCCTAAAAACGAACCAAATGCTGCTTTTAATGCTTTGTTAAAATCGTTTCGATGTAGCATTTCACCAATTAAAGCACCAATAAAGGGACCAATAATAATTCCGAAGGGTATGGGCGCCAGCAAACCTACAATTAAGCCAATAGTGGTACCGATCATTCCCATTCTACTTCCACCAAAACGTTTGGTTCCAATTGCTGGGATTATATAGTCTAGAATATAAATAAAAACAGCAACTAATAAAGTAACAATTAAAAACGTTTGGCTCAATGCAACACCATCTGTAAAATGTAAGACAAGAAGACCAGCCCAACTCGTTAATGGGCCAGGTAAAACGGGCAAAAAACTTCCAATAATTCCCAAAATCATTAGGAGTAGTGCTAAAAACACCAGGACAATTTCCATATGTACAGATTTTCTATATATGACGTGTTTATTCTAATTAAGTTACAACACAAGAAGTTATATAAAAAATATTGTATTTTTCGATATTAAATGCATTACATGAGCCGAATTGTTTCGATTATTATTTTTTTGCTTCTAACATCTTGCGATTATTTTGAAAAGCAAAAAGTCTATTCGGATGACTTACTCGAAGAAGAATTAAAAACCTTCAATTGGAATGAAGTAGATGCTTATCCAACGTTTAGTAGTTGTGATTCTTTAACGGCAAAAGAAGAAAGTAAGATCTGTTTTCAAAATACGCTTCTTAGTAGGGTTAATGATTATTTAGAACATCAAAATCTAATTGTTTCGAAAGATGTAAATGATACTATTAGCCTTAAAATTATAATAGATAAAAATGGATCTTTAGTCGTAGATTCTATAAGAATTAAGCCTGAAACTGTATATGAGATTCCCGAAATTGATAGTTTATTGCGTCAAAGTTTAAGTGAACTACCAAAAATTTATCCTGCAATTAAGAGAGGTCAGCAAGTAACGACAACATTTCTGCTTCCGGTAATCGTTAAAATTAATTGACCTTTTTAAGATGCTGTAGCTGAGTGTAGTCGAAGCTAAAACCGTATCGCAAATTTCTGTAACAATCGCAGGACTTCAATATATAACCAGATAAGTGTTGCTAACAGTCCCCAAGTTGCAAGCCACTCTTTCCATTTTGGTGCTTTATCTTTATAGCGCTCTATATAATCAAAGTCTAATAACAACGCAAAAGAAGCTACAATTGCTGCAATACTATTAAACACAATGGCTAACCATGATGTTCCCCATATGTAAGATTTAATGCCAAAAAAGCTCAAGATCCATGATATTAGGTAAACTACCATAATGCTAATAGTCGCAGTTATAATTACACTTCGAAGTTTTTTAGTAACTATTATAATGCGAAGTTGGTATAACAAAAGCATCACAAAAAATGTTACAATAGTAACACCTATGGCTTGGTAAGGCAATTCAGGAAAATTACGATGTGCATAAGACGAAAACCCGCCTAAAAAAAAGCCTTTGGCAATTACATAGAGCGGAACTAAAAATGGCGCCCAATGTTGGCGTATAGAGATTAAAACACTAATAACTATAGCACCCAGCATGCCACCTAAGGTAAACCACCGCATTGGTGTACCAGCTTCATTTAATTTCCACAAATAGGCTGTTAATGCTGCGATAACTAAAATTCCGAATAAGGATTTTATAAAAATCCCAAAGACAGACATTGTTTTTTTTGTGGATTTTCCATCCTCCCAGAAATAACCCTTAAAAACAGGATTAGAGGTTTTTAAATTACTTAAGCGCATTAAAGCACAAATTTATAACCAATTGCAATATCTGTAGAAAAATTACCCTGATTTTCTAAAGAGATAGCAAATAACTCACCATATATAAAGGTGATGTAACTAGTTGTGCCCACTTTAATAT
>JABDKL010000059.1 GCA_013002225.1 Winogradskyella sp. | reverse complement strand
ATCTCATCGTCCCGATAAATTGGAAGTAGAAAGAGTCTTTTTTGTTCCGAGAGAAGCACAACCTTTGGTGTGTTTATATATTGAAATGTATAGATGCCACCTACTACACTGGATGTACAGGCAACTTAAATAATAGAATAGCTGTCCATAAATCAGGAAAAGTAAAATATACCTCTGATAGATTGCCAATAGCATTGGTTTTCTATTGTGTTTTCCCAGACAAATACAAAGCATATAAGTTTGAGAAATATCTTAAATCTGGTTCTGGAAAAGCATTCGCCAACAAAAGATTTTTATAAAAAACCTCGCTCTTCGAAGCTTTAGCGTAGAAGAGCCGAGCCTTCACAAATGCTTTAGCGTAGAAGAGCAGAGCCTTCACCGAAGCTTTAGCGTAGAAGAGCAATGCCTTCTCCGTAGTATCTCTGAGCTTCCTTAGTGAATCTCCACCATAACAAGAGTCCTCTTTTTATTATTCCATATGGATGTACACAAATTTAGAAGATATTAATTTCTATTTTCGCTTCAATTGTAATAGTCCTAGCCACTGTATCATCTCCGATAAACTGAAATAATGGCAAATGTAACTGTGGAAGGATAATTACGTAAGTACCATTATATCAGTGGGCAATACTTTAGCTTTTATCTTAGTGTGCAATTGCTTGAATATCAAATTGAAATCTGAAGCCTTGCATTTACTAGGTTTTATTTAGAACGCCATGAATTTCAATTTAAATAATAAGGTTTGCAATAATTTTACCAACGTAAACTTTTCATATTTAGCTCCATCGTTTTTGGTGTTACTACTATGTTTCTCCGCACCATACATTTTGAGCCCTAAAACGCTCTATATTGAAGGATATATCAACATTCAGCAAGAATCTTTTTATTCATTAAATTCATTTTTATCTACATTTCCTCTGTTAGAAAATAATATAACTCAGTTAGGTAATGTTATCATATTATTTCCCTTCGTCGCTATTCTTATACCTTTCGCTCCAAAGTTATGGGAGTCCATAATTACCAGCTCATTGCTTTCTTTAATAGCATCAGCCGTATTGAAGAAAATATTTAGTATGCCAAGGCCAGCAGCCGTGTTTGACAATGATAGCTTTGTCATCATTGGCCAAGCCCTTAAAGGGCCCACATCCTTGCCATCAGGCCACTCCATAACAAGCTTCATAGTAATTACACTTGTACTATTAGCTCTAATGCCAAAAAATAAATGGCATAAAGCATTTTTTACTTTATTTATGTTGACCTTAGGTTTAGTAATTGTCACATCTAGAGTAGCTGTAGGTGCGCATTATCCTTTGGATGTCATTATCGGCAGCGCTATAGGATCTATTCTAGCGATATTGGGAATACAAATAGACAAGAAATTAAATTGGCTGCGCGCATTAAAAAATAATAACTCCAACATAATTCTAATCATCATTATCTTGATTTGGGGTGCATTAGTTCTTCAACATATAGCACTGGAGAATTTATTAATTTCATATCTTGCAATGATCCCCTTACTAACAACATTGAGCTTAATAATATTTAAAATAAATGTTCAAGAAGAATTTTAGTACACCCTATTTTTCATTAATTGCCAGTGTCATAAATGTTGTTCTATTTAACATCCCTCTTTTTACATTTGTTCTGTATAACACCCCAATAAATTCTTTTAATGGAGCACTATTGATAATTAGTTTTGTCATTGTAGCAATATTATTGAATCTGTTTGTTTTCTATATTGGCATGTATCTACTTAAAAATATTGGAAAATGGATTCTATACATTTTCTTCCATATAAATGCTTTATGTGTTTACTTCGTAACAAGTTATGGGGCTTTGATAGATCGATCAATGATTGGAAATGTGTTCAACACTAATTATGATGAGGCAAGTAGTTTTTTATCTTTTTCGCTAATTCTATATGTTATATTTCTTGGATTATTACCAAGTATATTTTTATCTCGGCTTAAACATGAAAGAATTAAATTTAAGCCTTTTATAATCCATACCTCTATTCTATTATTTCTATTATTATCTATATCATACATCAACGCACCTAATTGGTTATGGATTGATAAAAATTCGAAGAAATTAGGAGCATTAATAATGCCTTGGTCTTATGTGGTCAACACAGTAAGGTTTTATGATAATAAGCATAAGCAGAATCAAAAACAGATCATACTGCCAGACGCCAAAATAACAAATAACACAAAGTCAATAGCTGTACTAGTCATCGGAGAATCGGCTAGAAGTGCTAATTTTTCGCTGTATGGTTATGAAAAAAACACTAATCCCTTATTATCTCAAATAGAAGATCTGCATGTCTACGAAGCAAAGTCTTCTGCCACTTATACAACAGCTGGAGTTAAAGCAATTTTAGACTATACCGAAAGCAATAAATTAAATGAAATCCTGCCCAACTATTTGCACAGAAACGATGTAGAAGTTATTTGGAGAACAACGAATTGGGGCGAACCCAATGTCAATATTAAAACTTACCAAAACAAAAATTATCTTGAAAACATATGTCAAGGTCCTAAATGTGCGTATGATGAAATTTTATTGTTTGAGCTAGAAGAGATGATATTAAAGAGCGATAAAAACAAGATTTTA
>JABDKL010000041.1 GCA_013002225.1 Winogradskyella sp. | reverse complement strand
GATTAAAGAAACACACCCCATGAATACAGCACTATACTTGCCCGTTTTCCAGACAGACTGTTCTGCTCTATCTGGTTTTTGTGCGCCTAAGTTCTGACCCACCAAAGTTGCAGCTGCATTACTTATTCCCCAGGCTGGCATTAAAGTAAACATCATCACCCTAATGGCAATTGTATAACCCGCAAGCACCTCACTTCCAAATTCACTCATTATCCGCATTAAAAATACCCAAGATGAGGTGCCAATTAAAAACTGACCTATACCTCCCAAGGACACTTTTATAAGATTATACATAACCGCTATTCTTAGAACTAAATCTTTAGCCGATACCTTAATTTTGCTCCATCCATAGCATAAAACCAGTAATTGAAAAATAACAGCACACCCTCTACCTATAGTAGTTGCAATTGCTGCTCCTTCTACACCATATTCTGGTATAGGGCCTAAACCAAAAATAAAGATGGGATCGAGGATTATATTTAATCCATTGGATAGGATCAACGCCCACATTGCTATAGAGGCATCACCAGCTCCTCTAAAAATAGCATTGATGAGAAATAATAGCATTATAGTTACGTTTCCACCAAGGAGTACCTGAGTATACCTGTAACCTTCTTCAATTAAATCGGGTTTACCTCCCATAAGTTGTAAAATTTCCTTTGGATATATAATTCCAAATACACTAATCACAGCCGCTAAAAAGATTCCTAAACCAATGACCTGAACTGCAGCTTGAGAGGCTCCTTGCCTATCCTTTTCTCCAATTCGTCGTGCTACTATGGCAGTAGCTGCCATGCTCAGACCAATTGCTACCGCATAAACTAATGTGATTACTGACTCGGTTAGACCAATAGTAGCAACGGCATTTACACTTACCTGTGAAACATAGAAAATATCTACAATCGCAAATATAGATTCCATCAGCATTTCTAAGATCATGGGGATTGCGAGCATAAAGACCGCTTTACGAATACTTCCAGAGGTAAATTCTTGCTCTTTACCCGAAAGTGCTATTCTCAAATACCTAAGGAATTGTTTAATTGAGATTCTCTTGCTCAAACTGCTATGGAATTTAAAATATTATTATGCAACAATATTTACTTATATATGTATTTAGTAGCGCGTGTACTTTATTTAAAAAAGCATAAATATACTTTTGGGGTAGTATGGAAACAAATATTGAGATCAGTGAGGATCAGTCATTCTTACCAACCCGATTATAGGCTCTTATCATTAACAGAGCCCAAATTACCACTAGTACAATGACTACAATAGAAAACCATAATACAATATCATTTGCCGCCATGATCCACAAGTTTTAAATAAATCATAACGCCTAGCAACGTTGGAGCCCAAAGGCCTACAAATATTCCGTGCATTTGATTTCCTGATAGAAATAAGTATTCTGCTACAAGAATTATAACTGCACACAACAATAGCATTAAAAGATTTGTAGTTCCTAATTTTTTGAAGTAATTCATTATTGAAGGTTAGTTTAAGCCTCAATTTAAAAAAAAATAGGACAACGTTTAAGGACTCCGCTGAAAATCAATTATTTTTTATAATATTTTCTATATTTTAAAAACGCAAAGAAGGCTATAACAGCTATTATTACGAGTGTAATAGCAATAAACTGAAAACTTAATATTTGATCTCCACTGGCATAGGAATGCAATCCAGATAAATAAAAGTTAACTCCGAAATAGGTCATCAAAATACTACCAAATGCCAATATTGACATTAAGTTATAGATCCAGCTTCCTCTTAAACCAGGAATAAGACGCATGTGTATAACGAAAGCATAAATCATGATACTAATTAACGCCCAGGTTTCCTTAGGATCCCATCCCCAATAACGACCCCAACTTTCATTAGCCCACATTCCTCCCAAAAAATTACCAATAGTTAACATCACCAAACCAACCGTTAACGCCATTTCATTAATAATGGTAAGCTCTTTAATGTTAATCGCCATTCTGGTTTTATTGGATGCATTTGTAATAATCATTAAAAATAATGCAACCAGGCCAAGGATCATACCAATGGCAAAAGGTCCATAGCTGGCTACAATTACCGATACATGAATCATTAACCAATACCCTTGTAATACAGGTTGTAAATTGGCAATTGCCGGATCCATCCAATTCCAGTGAGCAACCATTAAGATCATGGAACAAACAAATGCAGAAGCTGCAATTGTAAGACTGTTCTTTTTACCTAAAAGCAAACCAAAAAGCATAACAGACCAAGCCACATAGATCATAGATTCATAGGCGTCACTCCATGGCGCATGACCGGATAAATACCATCTCCATATCAAGGCTCCAGTATGTATAACGAAAAGTAAAATTGTAATTCCTATTAGGGTTTTAATTGCAATATTTAACCATTTACTTTTATACCTTATAATTTGAGCAATTATTAAAACAAATAATAAGGTCGCTGCATACATGTACCAGCTAAATAGTTTTTTGAAAACATCGTATTTATTATACAGAATCTCTGCTTTTATTTTTTCTTCAGACAGCATCACTTCACCACCTAATTTCTGCTGAGTCTTTTTAAAATCTTCTAAAAGTTTATTGGCATTCGTATAATCTCCAGATTGCTTAGCGTTATTTAGAGTCATTAAATAATAGCTAAATCCTTTGCTTACAAACCCTTTATAAAGCGAGTCTTTTATGACAGAATCATATCCTTCTTGATTATATTCGTATGAAGAAATCCATTTATTATTTTCATCATTTGGAACGGGAAATATTTTAATCGTACGCCCTTCTATAGCATCCGACAAAAGACTGAGTCTACCATAAGTGTTTTTCACCTCTTTTTGAAAACCACTAGGAACCTGGGCTTTAAAAGCTTTTTCAATATATGGTCCAAGTTTATTTCTACCATCTTCCGTAAAAAAATCGAGTAAGCTCACATACTTTGCGTTGCCATCAACTCCTATAATATTTCGAATGGAATCTGCCTTCCTAGGTGTTAAATAAATAACCGGCATATTATACCATAACATTGGACTTTCCTGTATGGAAAGAAAAATTTGTGTGGCATCCATGTCTTCATAAACATCACTCTTACTAATCTTTCTCAACATTTCTGAAGCATAAGTATGAATAGGCATCATACGACCACTATAATCCTGAATAACCAATTCGGCAAATTTATCTGTATGTGACTTAGGGGTAATATTTGCTTTTAAAACAGAATCTAATTGCGTTTTAATTGGTTTTTCTACTGCTGTATGATCATGGCCATCATCAGCGGAATGGGTTTGAGAAATACTAGTAAAACTAAGAAGCAAAGCAATCATAGTCATTAACTTTGCCTTCTTGACCTTAAGCTTTTTCAGGCGTTTTCTAATATCATCAAAACGTGTGTTCTTAGCGAATAAGATTGCCATTAATCCAAAATACAACATCATGTATCCAGCATAAGTGATGTATGTCCCCCATCTATCGTGATTTACCGAAAGTACTGTACCTTTTTCATCGGGATCGAAACTGGCCTGAAAGAACCGATAGCCTTTATGGTCTAATACATGGTTCATATAAATATGGTAGTCAAAGTCACCTGCTTCTTCATCAATTACAGTTACTTTACTTTCATAGGAAGAATAGGCGTTTTCTGTACCAGGGTATTTTTCAGCAATAAAGTCATTCAATTTAACCTCAAATGGTAAAGTTTCTAAACGTGAGCCATAATGCAAGGCAATTTCTAAACCACCTACTTCAATTTCTTCGAATCTATTGTAAGTCCCTGGCCCTCCTAATAAGTTAACATTTTTAGTTTCACCATTAACCGTTACATCCATTACAATACCATCCTCGTCATTTTTAAGAATAACAGGCTTTTTCACTATATCAAAAATGCCTTTTACAACTGGTTTAGGAAATACCAATTGCATATTACCAATCAGGTAACGTGAACGTAAGGCTAAGGGCTGAAGGCTATCTTTAACTAATTGACCACTAGTACCAGTTGCCATAGTTAAGTATTCCCCATCATAGGGCGAATTTATAAACAAACCGGCTGCTGTGTTGGTAATATTTATAGCTCCATCTTGCTGCTTATTTAATGAAATTAATACGTTATGAATATTTGCAACTTCACCTTCTTTTAAAAAATGATTATGTGGTCTGCCGTCTGCGGCTTCTACTATTTTTAAGTAGCTTTCACCGTCTTCACTTGGTATAACATCTTTTTCTGCACCCGAAACAAATTTCTGAAGTTTAAAATTTACGGGAATATCACCATAGGTAATAGTTTCGTCAAAGTCATTCTGCAAACGAGGAGAGAAATCGACCTCTCTTTGAAAATTATAGCGTTGCATAACACCATCTATCTGATAGTTACCTACAACATAGGCTGTAATGTAGGTTTTTTGAGAACGAAATTGATTTTCTGTTTCACCTTCTCTAATGGCCATCATACCTTCATAACCGATATACCTCGTTACACCAGCTCCGACAATAATTAAAATCCACGCAAGGTGTAAGGTAAGTGTTGCCCACTTTTCTTTTCTCCAGAGCCTATACCTGCCAATATTCCCAATAAAATTAATTACAAAAACGACCATTATCGCTTCAAACCACCAGGCATTATAGATAAGCTGCCTTGTATATGGCGTCGGAGAAGTTTCCATATTTCTATCCAGTATTGTCCCTGTTGCCATGGCAACAGCAAAGACAATAAATAAGACAGCGGTTAGTCGTGTTGAAAACAGGAAATTAGCGATTTTTTTTTGCATAGCTCTAGGCTTATTTTTTGCTCGTGCAAAGATAGGGCTTTTTAGTGATTTTAGAATGAAGATTAGGTCATCAAAAACAGTTAAACTTTTTAAAAAAGAATTAGCTTAATTTGAGTCATTTTTCTTTAAATACGCATTCTGCTCTTTCATTAAATCTTTTAAGTCTGACAAGAGCTGTATATCCTTTGGTGTAGTTACTGTATTATCCTTAGTATCCTGAGCTTTGGTTTTAAGTCTGTTCATCGCTTTTACTACAACAAAAACCGTAAATCCTATGATTAAAAAATCCAGAAATACTTCAATTAATTCACCATATGCAATTGCGACTTCTGCTGCAGTTACAGTACCTGATGCATCTATGCTTTCCTCTCTTAACACTAACTTTTTCTCGTTAAACTTTGCGCCATCAGACAGCAAAGACAAGGGTGGCAGAATCACTTGTTTTGCCAAAACGTCTATAACCTTATTGAAAGACGCCCCAATTATTATCCCGATAGCCATATCCATCATATTACCTTTAACTGCAAACTCTTTAAATTCCTTAAGTAATTTCATATTGTAAACTTTTATATTGCTTATAAGACAAAGATAACTAGTCATTGTTTTTTTTAACATTAATGTTGCCTATTTTTACACAATGATTTCAGTTACTTTACTTGGAGCTGGTAATGTCGCCACTCATATGTTCAAAGCCTTTTCAGAGGCTAAAGGTGTAGAAGTTAAACAATGGTATAACCGAACGTATTCATCGATTTCGTCATACAAAAATGAAGTAGATATTATTGACGATTTAAAGCAGCTCAAAAATGCAGATTTGTACATTATTGCTGTAAGTGATGATTGCATTTCTAGCTTATCTGAAGCATTACCATTTAAAAATCGATTGGTAGCTCACACTTCTGGTAGTGTTAACATTCATGATTTGGACAAGAAAAATAATAGAGCTGTTTTTTACCCCTTACAAACATTTTCTAAGAATACAGTTTTAAATTTTAGCGAGGTCCCTATTTGTATTGAGGTCTTGGAAAAAGAGAATTTAAAACTTCTAAAATCAATTGCAAAAGCTCTTGACTGCAAAACTTATAAAGTAAATACAGAACAAAGACAAACTTTACATTTGGCCGCAGTCTATATAAATAACTTTACAAATCAATTATATAGGATTGCTCACGAAATCAGTGATGCTCAACATTTAAATTTTGATATTTTGAAACCGCTGATCTTAGAGACCGCAAAAAAAGTACAAACCATATCGCCTTATATGGCACAGACGGGTCCTGCTAAACGAAATGATAAGAAAACGATTAAACGTCATTTAAAGCAAATAGATAATAAAGAACATAAGGCTATTTACGAATTATTAACCAATTCAATAAAAAAGACACATGGAGTTCCTTTTTCAAAAAGTAACCCCTCTAAAAATTAAAAAACACGCATGAAGAATGATTTAAATTATAAAGAATACTTAGCTGACATTACCACATTTATTTTTGATGTTGATGGTGTTCTAACCGATGGCACCATATCAGTAACAACAGACGGCGAGATGCTTAGAACTATGAATATTAAAGACGGATTTGCCTTAAAAACGGCTGTTAATGAAGGATTCAATTTATGCATAATATCGGGTGGCTCAAATGAAGGTGTGCGTAAACGATTATCTGGTCTGGGAATTAAGGATATTTTTTTGGGAGCTCATAATAAAATAGAGCAACTCGAGATCTATTTAAAGAAGTACGATATTAGTACATCTGAAGTTTTATATATGGGAGATGATTTACCAGACTACCCTGTTATGAAATTAGTAGGATTACCATGTTGTCCTCAAGATGCGGTTCCAGAAATTAAAAATATCTCTAAATATGTCTCACATAAAAATGGCGGCATGGGCGCTGTTAGAGATGTGATTGAACAAGTATTAAAAGTACAAGGAAAATGGAACAGCAATTTTAATGCAAAATATGATTAGAACTACCTCTTCTAGAGCAAAATTATTAATAGTTAATCTAGTTTCTACCAAACCATTTTTTTAAACTAAAATGATTGTATTTCTAAATTTAATTCGTTGGAAAAACCTTATTATGATTGCCTTGGTGCAATTTTTAATAAAATACGCCTTACTCCTACCCTTTTTTAATAGCCACGGTGTTACTACTACCCTTAAACCACTGGGCTTTTTTTTATTAGTTACAGCAACTATTTGTATTGCCGCTGGAGGGTACATAATTAATGATGTTTACGATATAGAAGCAGATAAAGTCAATAAACCCTCTAAAGTTTATATAAATAAACTCATTTCAGAAAATACTGCTATAACCCTGTTTATTATTCTCAATGTCCTAGGCGTGGGAATAGGTTATTATCTATCTAATGGAATTGATCAACCGAGTTTTTTCGTAATATTTATAATTGCCTCTGCGCTACTTTATTTGTATTCTTCCTATTTAAAACAGATTATCCTAGTGGGAAACATCATTGTTTCCCTTATAATAGCATTAAGTATCATTATTGTTGGCGTTTTTGAATTGTTACCTGTAATCAATGAACAGAACAGAGTTGCCCAGATTTTCTTTTTCAAAATCATATTGGATTATGCCATTTTCGCATTTATGATTAACCTCATTAGAGAAATGGTAAAGGATATTGAGGATATTGATGGCGATTACAAAGTCGGAATTAAAACCTTACCTATTTTATTAGGAAGAGAACGCTCGACTAAAATGGTTTTTGTTTTATCACTTATACCGTTGTTCTCTGTAATTTATTATGTGATCAATCATTTATTTACCCAAACTTTGGTCGTCCTCTATTTTCTAATTCTTGTAATTGCGCCATTAATTTATGTGAGTATAAAACTATTTGGTGCCGATCAAAAATCTCACTATAAACATATTAGTTTTGTGTTAAAGTTAGTCATGCTATCGGGATTGCTATCTTTAGTTTTGTATCAATTTATTTTATTATAACGTATGCTGAAAGAAAAACTTAAATCCTTTAACCTTATACTCGCATCTGCCTCTCCAAGACGACATGCGTTCTTCAAAATAATGGATTTAGATTTTGAAATAAACCTAAAACCTGTGGATGAGATATATCCCAAAACCCTTAAAGGTATAGAAATAACAGACTATTTGGCAAAGTTAAAAGCAGAGCCGTTTGAAGCAGAATTAAAAGCGAATGATATTTTAATTACTAGTGACACCATTGTCTGGCTCAATGGCAACCCAGTAGAAAAACCTAAAGATGAGGCCGATGCCTTCAAAATGATTAAGTCTTTAAGCAATACCTCGCATGAGGTAATGACATCCATTTGCTTCACTCAAAAGCAAAGCCAGTTGATCAAAAACACAATTACCAAGGTCTCTTTTAAAGCCCTAACGGATAAGGAAATATGGTACTATATAAATAACTATAAACCTCTCGACAAAGCTGGTGCTTATGGTATACAGGAATGGATAGGTGCAATTGCAATTACCAGCATTAAAGGGTCCTATAATAACGTAGTCGGCTTACCAACGCATATACTTTACGAAACGTTAAATAGCATTGCTGAAGGCAATTAGCCTCGTAAATTTGCTAGTATAATCTTATTTAATCATGAAAATTTTTAGAATAATGTTCGGGATTAGCCTACTTTTTGTAGCGAGTAGCTGTAAAAAAGTGGTTGAAGAAACATCTGAGTTAAGCGAAATTGCAAGACCAGAACCAAAGAGTTTAAAACCTAAACCACAATTATCTAAAGAATTTAATGATTATTGGTATGCAGGTAATGCAGAAATAACATCTTATAAGCTAGAACAAGCACGTTATGGTGAATTGCGAGATGGCACCGCCGTTTTAGTATTTGTTACTGAGGATTTTTTGCCAGACGCCCAAGTCAAGGCAGATAATTATAATGAAAATAATACCTCTGTATTAAAATTAAATGCAACTAAAAGTTTTAATACAGGCTTGTATCCCTATTCTATAATGCAAAGTGTTTTTTACCCTGTAGATAACACCCAACATGCCTTAAAAATTTCTGCTTCTGTGCAAGAATGGTGTGGACACGTTTATACCCAATTAAATAACCGAGATCAATTTGAGATCGCATCACACTCTTATTTTCAAAATGAAGCAGACCAATCGTTTAGTATTAATAAAACTTGGACAGAAAATGAAATTTGGACCAAATTAAGGATTAATCCACAAAGCCTACCTACAGGTGAAATTAAAATTATTCCTGCATTAGAATTTATTAGATTAAAGCATATTCCTTTAGAATCCTATACTGCCATAGCAACTATTGAAAAAGGCACTTACACCTTATCGTATCCAGATTTAGATAGGACACTGAGTATAAAATTTAATTCTAAATTTCCTTTTGAAATTACAGGATGGGAAGAGAGTTTAATTTCTGGATTTGGCAAAAATTCTAAAACCTTAACTACTAAGGCAACTAAACTAGAAACTATAAAATCTGCTTATTGGAAAAAAAATAGTAATGCAGATGAAGGTCTTAGGGAAAAACTAAAATTGCAATAAGTTATTGAGTAATCTAACTATATTTGTTAGTACTAATAGACTTAGCATGGCAAACTTTTTTACCAAATACCAATCCGAAATAATTTCTACGATAATTTTACTGGTTATACTTTTAATTATAAGGGCTATAATTGTAATTACTGTAAAAAAAATTGGTGAAAAAAGTGGAACTACAGAAGCTCGTGCAGGTTTAATTGGCCGATATGTTACCGTTATACTTGTCTTAATTGCTTTTGTAATAGAAAGCTATATTTTAGGCGTAGAACCCAATCAAATTAGTTTGGTGTTTTCTTCTGTTTTTGCTGTAATCGGGATCGGGCTATTCGCAATATGGTCCATATTAAGTAATGTAACCTCTGGTGTTATTATGTTTTTTTCATTCCCTTATAAAGTTGGTGATAAAATCAAAATTCATGATAAGGATTATCCTATCGAAGCAATTATCGAAGACATTAGAGCATTTCAACTCATTCTTAGAGAAGACAATGGCGATTTAACGACATACCCTAATAACCTCGTACTTCAAAAAGCAGTAACTTTAATAGAAAAGGATGCTTTAGACGATGCCAATATCATTTAATAGATGAAGAAACGACTTAAAAAACGTACGGAAAAATACAAAATGCATTCGGGTCAAATTCCTGGTACATTAGTCTATACTGGAGAAAAGTCGGATAAAAATTTTCATGTTGAGTGTTTCGATTATACCAAAGAAAAGCTAGAGGAATCTGTATTACTTAATATTGATGATGCGGTAAATTATAAAGACACAGACTCGGTAACCTGGATAAATGTCGACGGCCTAAAACACATTGAGCAGATTGAAAATATTGGTACTCAATACGATTTACATCCATTAGTTTTAGAAGATATCGTAAATACAAATCAAAGACCAAAAATAGATGAGTATGACGATTATATCTTTATAGTTCTAAAAATGCTATACTATGATGCTAATGAAGATGTTACGATAGAACAAGTAAGTATGGTTTTAGGTAAAAATTATGTAATCACTTTTCAGGAAGCAGAAGGGGATGTTTTTGGAATCATCAGAGATCGATTACGACTTGGAAATGGCCGTATCAGAGGGCTAAAATCCGATTACTTAATGTATGCACTTATTGATGCTGTTGTCGATAATTATTTTAGTATTATCGAAACTTTAGGTAATAAAATTGAAGACCTCGAAACCGAATTGTTTGAAGGCCATGCTAGAGAAAATATAAATGTAGAAGTTCAGCAGCTTAAACGTGAAATTCTAAAAGTTCGCCGCGCCATATTTCCGTTACGCGAAATAATTAATCGTGTTGAAAAAGGAGAACATCCCTTAATCTATAAACGCACGATTACTTACTACAGAGATATTTACGACCATTTAATTCAAGTCTCAGAAAATATTGACATTTATCGAGAAATGATTTGGAGTTTAATGGATATGTATATGACAACGATTAGCAATAAGATGAATGAAGTGATGAAGGTACTCACGATCATGTCGTCTATATTTATTCCCCTTACTTTTTTAGCAGGTATTTACGGAATGAATTTTGTCTACATACCAGAATTAACTTATCGCTATGGTTATTTTGTTTTATTAGGCGTAATGCTCTTTATTTTTATAGCACTACTCTTTTATTTTAAGCGCAAAAAATGGTTGTAGTTTAATTTTTGAACACTTTCATTCCTACGTTAAACAAAACCTAAAAACAGGTAATAAACTGGTAACTTTTATATATTTGAAGAGCAACCAACTTATATGCTCATGTTCCGAATAAGACACTGTCTTTTGCTATTTATTAGCATCACCACATTTTTACAAGCACAACAACCTAAAAAATTAAATTCTTCAGAAATATATGAGTCTATACAAAAACTTAATGTTTTAGGTTCAGTTCTTTACATCGCTGCTCATCCGGATGATGAAAATACCCGTCTGATCTCGTATATGTCTAATCACTTAAAAGCGCGTACTGCATATTTATCCTTAACGCGAGGAGATGGTGGTCAAAATCTTATTGGCCCGGAAATTAGAGAACTTCTCGGCGTTATAAGAACCCAAGAGTTGCTAGCCGCAAGACGTATAGATGGAGGCGAACAACGCTTTACTAGAGCTAATGATTTTGGTTACTCTAAACATCCCGATGAAACCTTGGACATCTGGAATAAAGATGAAGTTTTATCTGATGTTGTCTGGGCAATTCGAGAGTTTAAACCAGACGTTATAATCAATCGTTTTGATCATAGAAGAGGTGGTCAGACCCATGGCCATCATACAAGTTCTGCGCTACTAAGTTTAGAAGCTTTTGATATAGCAAACGATACCTCTAAATATAGCGCTCAATTAGAGCATACTGAACCTTGGCAACCAACACGATTATTCTACAATACATCGTGGTGGCGGTATGGAAGTCAGGAAGAATTTAATAAGATAGATAAATCTAATATGCTAAATTTTGATATTGGGGTTTACTATCCTACAAAAGGTATGTCTAATAACGAAGTTGCTTCACTTGCAAGTAGCCAGCATCTTTGCCAGGGCTTTGGTCGCCTTTCCACTCGCGGTACTCAACAGGAATACATAGAATTTTTAAAAGGTGAACCTTTGGATGACAGCAACGATGTTTTTGCTGGAGTGGATACATCATGGAATAGAATTGAAGGTGGATCCGTTGTTGGTAATGTATTAAATGAGGTAGAAGCTAATTTTAATTTTGTTAATCCCGCATCCCACCTACCACAGCTATTAGATGCTTACAGAGCACTTCAAAACGTAAAAAACGAACATTGGAAAGCCATAAAAACACAGGAATTAAAACAAATAATTGAAGCCTGCGCTGGTTTGTATTTAGAAGTTTCGGCAGATGCTCCAAGTGCATCACCAAATTCTACAGTGGGCCTAAATATGGAAGTTTTAAATAGAAGTGATGCCAATATCACACTCGTTTCCTATAATCTGTCAACACTTAAAAATGCAATTTCAAAAAATATTCCAGTACCAGAAAATCAGCGGTTAAATTTTAGTGAAGGCGTTTTAATTCCAAAGGATGCCAATTATACCACTCCATACTGGCTTAATGGTAAAAATACACTAGGCATGTACAATGTCAAAGACCAGCAACTCATTGGATTACCGGAAACGCCACGAGCACTTTTTATAGATTTTAATTTAAATATAGAAGGAACGCCTCTAACCATCACTAAACCCGTTGTCTATCGTTATTCTAAACCCGATAAGGGCGAATTGTACCGCCCTTTTGAGGTGATACCTGCAGTTTCATCACGTATTACAGACAAAGTATTCATTTTTGAAAACGACAAGCAGAAAGATATTGAGGTAACCATTAAAGCCGGAAAAGACAATATTGATGGTTTTGTTCAAATGGCATATCCGGAAAATTGGAATATATACCCACAAAAACAACGCATCCAAATTGCTAAAAAAGGTGATGTTCAAAACGTTATTTTTACAGTGATTCCGCCTAACCAACAAAGCGAGGGTATTATTAAACCCATGGTAAACGTTGATGGCGAGTTTTACACGAATGAGCTTGTTGAAATAGATTATGCACACATTCCATACCAAACGGTTTTAATGCCTAATGAAAGTAAGGTGGTACGATTGGATATTAACAAGCGTGGTGAAAATATAGGATATATTGTTGGTGCTGGCGATGTTGTTCCCGAAAGCTTACGTCAAATAGGTTATAATGTCAGTATTATTCAGCCAGAACAAATCTCCGCAGACAACTTAAGAAATTTTGATGCTATCGTAATGGGTATTAGGGCCTATAACATTTTAGACGAACTTAAATTTAAACAAAAATTCTTATTAGATTATGTTAAGGATGGTGGTAATATGATTGTTCAATACAATACAAGCAGAGGTATAAAAACGAACAAGATTGCACCGTATGACATAAAATTATCTAGAGACCGAGTTACAGATGAAAATGCTGATGTTAGAATTTTAAAACCTGATCATACACTTCTCAACTATCCAAATAAAATTACAGCTCAAGATTTTGAAGGGTGGGTACAGGAACGCGGTTTATATTTTCCAAGTGAGTGGTCGGAAGAGTTTACACCACTTCTGGCAATGAATGACAAGGGAGAAAATTCAAAAGAAGGTAGTTTGCTTGTAGCAAAATATGGAGATGGCTATTACATCTACACTGGATTAAGCTTTTTTAGAGAGTTCCCTGCTGGCGTTTCCGGTGCATACCGTTTATTTGCGAATTTATTATCAGCAGGAAAAGAAGACCTAAAACCATTAAAAAATTAATTACTCAACCTATGGATAACCAACCACACGAAAAACAAAAATGGAGTAAAATGTACACTGTAATCCTGATAGCTAACGCATTGTACATTTTGCTTTTTTATTTTATAACAGCATCATTCGCCTAAATTTATGCATCAAACTTTAGATTGGATTGACTGGGCTGTATTAATTGCCACTTTACTTACCATTGTTGGTTATGGCACCTGGAAAACAAGGGGTAGTAAAAATGTACAGGATTATGTACGAGGTGGTAACACCACAAAATGGTGGACAATAGGTTTGTCTGTAATGGCTACTCAAGCCAGTGCTATCACATTTCTTTCTACTACAGGTCAGGCCTTTTCTGATGGTATGGGATTTGTTCAGTTTTATTTCGGACTGCCAATTGCTATGGTCATTATATGCCTGGTTTTTATTCCACTATATCATCGACTTAAAGTCTATACTGCATATGAGTTTCTCGAAAATCGGTTTGATTTAAAAACACGTAGCCTCACTGCTATTCTGTTCTTAATTCAACGTGGGCTTGCCGCTGGAATAACCATATTTGCTCCTGCTATTATTTTGTCTGTTGTATTAGGCTGGAATATTGTTACCCTTAATATCATTATCGGAGCATTAGTTATTATATACACAGTTTCTGGTGGTACCAAAGCTGTAACTGTGACGCAAAAGCAGCAAATGTTCGTAATATTTGCTGGGATGGTGGCCGCTTTGATCATTATTATAAATTTAATTCCCGATGAAGTTTCTTTTATAGATGCAATTGATATCGCTGGTGCTACAGGCAAAATGCAAGTATTGGACTTTTCTTTTGATTTAGAAAATCGTTATACGGTATGGACAGGACTCATTGGTGGAACATTTTTAATGCTATCCTATTTTGGTACAGATCAAAGCCAAGTACAACGCTACTTATCTGGTAAATCAATGAAAGAAATGCAGATGGGATTACTCTTTAATGGTTTGTTTAAGGTGCCAATGCAATTTTTTATTTTGCTCGTAGGAGTTATGGTATTTGTATTCTACCAATTCAACCCTTCACCATTAAATTTTATAGACAAGTCCACACAAACTGTTTTGGCTTCAGATTATGGTGAAGAGTATAAATCGCTTCAAGATAAACAAGCCATTTTATTTTCTGATAAACAAAAACTTAGCTTAAAATTGGCTACCGATAAATCTGATAATACCAGAATTCAACTATCAAAATTAGATAGTATTGAAAAATCCTACCGACTAGAATCTAAGTTTTTGATTAAAAAGGCCATTGATACCGAATATGCCAACACTTATACGCGACTCCAAAGTGAATTAGAAGGATTAAGGGCGAACCCTGTAAGTGATGCGTTTATACATAAAGAAAATGAACTAAAGTCACTCTATAATGACGCTGCTAAGGATACCCAGACCAATGACAGAGATTATATGTTTATTAGGTTCATTTTAAATCATTTACCAACAGGTCTTATTGGGTTATTGCTTGCCGTTATTTTATCTGCTGCTATGTCCTCAACAGCGTCAGAAATCAATGCCTTAGCAACGATAACGTCAATTGATTTGTATGGCAGAAATTTAAAAGAAGACAAAGGCGAGGAACATATGGTGAAAATGACCAAATGGTTTACCTTGAGCTGGGGAATTGTTGCTATAATAATAGCATGTTTTGCCGATCTGGCTGAGAATTTAATCCAGCTTGTTAACATTATTGGCTCCATCTTTTATGGAAATGTTTTAGGTATCTTTTTATTGGCATTCTTCTTTAAATACATAAAGGGAAATGCAGTATTTACTGGAGCATTAATAACACAAGCCATTGTTATTCTTGGATGGTGGTTAGATTGGATGCCTTACCTATGGTTAAATCTGTTTGGTTGTCTATTGGTGATTCTTATAGCTCACATCTTACAGTTAAAAAAGAAATTTGTTTAAATCTTAGCCAAAATCCAAAAACAAAAAAAACGCAACTTTTGGAGTTGCGTTTTGAGTTATTTAAGGGGTTAATGCTTACATAGCGCCCCATTCTTTTAAAGAATCTTTATTCATTTTAACGTAATCTGCATTTCCTGCTGCCTTGGCTTTTTCTAAAGATGCCTTTGCAGTTGCAATCGCCTCCTTTTTATTACCCATTTTTGCATACAATAAAGATTGCTGTCTTAATTGCCAAAATGCAGGATCATCAACCATGGACATTGCTTTTTCCATCCACATTTTAGCTTTATCCAAATCTTTATCGGCATTCATATAATAAACGGCAGAAGCATAATAATCATTTGCAGATGGACCTGCCATTGCCTTATCTATAGCCATAGTAACCACCTTATCTGTAGGCACTTCAAATTTTAAACCAGCCATAGTATTTTCCCATATAAAACCAAGTTCTGCTGAATCGTTTGTTAGATTATCAAAGGTCATCGTCCAGGTTTCTACCTGCATAGGTAATTGATAAGTTTCAACATTTACTTTGGCTGCAACTTTAGTTTCATCCCATGCTTGAGGAACACCCCAATTATTGGTGTCAGAATAAAATACAACATCCCAAGACTTTTCATTAGGTGTAATGTATATTGCATAAGACCCAGCTTTTAATTCGTTACCATCAATAGTAACATCGTTACTAAAGGTAATCATCGTATTTTTATTGGCTCCAGCTCGCCACATCTTGCCATAAGGCACCAAATCACCAAAGATCTTTCTTCCTTTCATGCTTGGACGCGAATATTCTAAGGTTACATCAGTCAATCCTACTTTCTGCTCAACCGTACTAGAAGGACTAGCCGGAGGTGTTTCAATTTGCGCACTTACCGAAAACATTAACGTTAAGGCAAATGCAAATAGTACTAATTTTTTCATTGTTTTAGAGTTATTTGTTAGTTTAAAGTACCTTAAAATTACGACTAAACGACAGGGCTATATGTTAAGGAATACTTAAAAAAGGGATTTTTCCTCAAGATAATTGCACTCAATTTAATTATTAATCGTAATATTGCAATATAATAATTAAATAAATTATGGGATTAACAAAATCTGAGATATTTACAGAAAAGCAAAATGAAATTTCAGGTATTGCTAAAGTGTTTGGACATCCTGCGCGAGTAGCTATACTTCAATATCTTTTTAAAATAGATTCCTGTATTTGTGGCGATTTAGTTGAAGAAATTGGCTTAGCCCAACCTACAATTTCGCAACACCTAAAGGAACTCAAAAATGTTGGACTTATTAAAGGTAGTATAGAAGGCACCAGTATCTGTTACTGTATAGACAAGGAAAACTGGTCGTCAATGAAAGCGATTATCTCAGAATTTTTAAATCAGGATTTAAATACTAATAACTGCTGTTAAAATAAATATTATGAAATTATCAGAAATCAAATCAAAATTAGAAGCCTTAAAGACAATAAGCTTTAAACTTCCAAATGGCACCTTAGTGCCAAATCATTTTCATGTGACAGAAGTTGGTAAAATCACTAAAGACTTTATAGATTGCGGTGGCACTGTAAGACATGAGGAAGTCGTAAATTTTCAACTGTGGAATGCCAACGATTATGATCATAGATTGCATCCAGAAAAATTACTCAACATTATTGAGTTGTCTCAAAAAACCTTAAATATTGACGATTTAGAAATAGAAGTCGAATATCAAGGCGATACTATAGGTAAGTACAGCCTGGATTTTGATGGTAAGAACTTTCTGCTAACAACTAAGCAGACCGATTGTTTGGCAAAAGACAATTGTGGTGTGCCAGAAAAACAACCTAAACCAAAGTTACAATTGGCAAATTTATCTGATGAGCCTTGCTGTTCGCCAGATGGCAACTGTTGCTAAAATGAGTTTCATCGACATAAAAGAAAAGCATTACAAGGAGGTTACAAGAATCTATGAACAGGGTATAAAAACAGGTATTGCAACTTTTGAAACCTCAGTACCCAATTGGAACAAATGGAATGCGTCGCACCTAAATTTTGGCAGAATAGCCTACACAGAAAACCTTAAAATTTTAGGGTTTGCGACACTCTCACCTACATCTACAAGAAAAGTTTATGCTGGTGTTGCAGAGGTTAGCATATATGTTGATGAAAAAGAAAGAGGAAAAGGCATCGGTAAAAAGTTGCTCTTACAACTCATTAAAACTAGTGAACAAAATGGTATTTGGACCTTGCAAGCCAGTATTATGGATGCCAACCAACTGAGCAT
Source organism: Winogradskyella sp. (assembly GCA_013002225.1). Lineage (GTDB taxonomy): Bacteria > Bacteroidota > Bacteroidia > Flavobacteriales > Flavobacteriaceae > Winogradskyella. Next base: position 6,975 of record JABDKL010000041.1, on the reverse strand, counting down.
TAAGCTGCATACAGGTTGTGGATTTAGAATTGTGGGTTATAAGGAAAAAATAGGGAATTTAAATGGTGTATGGTTAAATAACACCATTTTAGAACGTAGAAGTAAAATCATAGGGCAATAAAACAAATTAATATGGTATATACAGCAATTAAAGAAACCATTGCGGAATTAAATACTAACGACATACAGAACGAAAGAAAAGCAGTCTTACAACCACTAATCGATTTCATTGTTGCAAAGACTAAAAAAAACGAGACTATTAGTCTGAATTTTATCTGCACGCACAACTCGCGTCGTAGTCATTTATCGCAAGTTTGGGCACAAGCAATGTCATCTTATTATAATATACCCAATGTATTTTGCTATTCTGGCGGAACAGAAGCCACTGCCCTATTTCCTTCTGCTGCTGAAGCTCTTAAGGAATCAGGATTTGAAATTGAAGCATTATCCGAAGGAAAAAACCCTGTTTATAGCATTAAGTATTCAGAAAACAACCCTCCTGTAATTGGCTTTTCAAAAACCTATGATGCCATTTTTAATCCGGTTTCAGAATTTGCAGCAATAATGACCTGCTCTAGCGCAGATGCTGGCTGCCCATTTATTGCAGGTGCCGAAAAAAGAATTCCTATTACTTACGAAGACCCAAAAGCATTTGATAATACACCTCAGCAAGCTGAAAAGTACAAAGAACGCAGTCTTCAAATAGCAACAGAGATGAAATACATATTTTCAAATATTTGAATTTTATGAAAAAAGAAATATCAGAATGTATTGGCACATTTGCTATGGTTTTTTGTGGATGTGGCGCCATGACAGTAAATGAAATTACAGGCGGAAGCATAACACATGTTGGTGTAGCAATAACCTGGGGACTTATAGTTATGGCCATGATTTACGCCTTTGGTGAACTATCTGGAGCCCACTTTAATCCTGCAGTGACCATTGGTTTTGCCGTTGCTAAAAAATTTAGTTGGAAAAAAGTACCACAATACATCATCGCACAAGCCATAGGCGCTTTTATAGCCATCGCCTTACTTTGGGTGCTTTTTCCAGAAAGTCAGAGTTTCGGACATACCTATCCTGCAGAAGGTTTTGCTCCCTACAAAGCGTTTATTTTCGAACTTATACTCACCTTTTTTCTCATGGTAGTCATCATTAATGTATCGACCGGAAGCAAAGAAATTGGTACAATGGCTGCAATTGCGGTAGGTGCCGTAATTCTTTTAGAAGCCATGTTTGCAGGTCCGATGACAAAAGCATCCATGAATCCGGCAAGATCATTAGCTCCTGCAGTTATCTCAGGTAATCTTCAACATTTATGGCTATATCTAACAGCGCCTTTTATTGGAGCAATACTTGCTGTAATTAGTTGTAAATTGGTAAAAGAAGACAACTGCTGCGACGATAATTGCTAAGCATTATCCTATATTCTTGTTAAATTTTGTTTAACCATTATTAAATATAGTTAAACATTATATATATTTACATTGTATTAAGGCAATTTACAATGGCAAAGAAAAAATCAATAGCACAAGCAGATATCGTAGAATATTACATGGATTATGTATTAATCCACAATCATAATCCAAAATCGGTATACGCTTTTGCGAAAGACAATAACTTCGATGAGCAAAAGTTCTATGAACATTTTGCCTCTTTTGAAGCTTTAGAGCAATCTATTTTCAAAATCTTTTTTGATAACGCACATAGTGTTTTAGAGAAAAGTGAAGAGTATCAAACCTTTGATGCAAGAAACAAATTACTAAGTTTTTATTACACTTTTTTCGAGATTCTTACGGCTAACAGAAGTTACGTCGTGCATGCATTAGATAGTCATAAAAACTCGCTGAAGTCTTTAAAAGTTCTCACACAACTCAAAAAGCAATTTGTGAATTACATAGGGCACCTTAATATAAAAACTATAGACTTACAGCAAGAGCAGCTTACGAAAATACAGAATAGAAGCCTTAAGGAATCGGCATGGTTACAGCTTTTAATTACCATGAAGTTTTGGCTAAACGACACTTCCGCTTCTTTTGAAAAAACCGACCTTTTTATAGAAAAGTCAGTAAGAGCAAGTTTTGATCTTATTGATACCACACCTTACAAAAGCTTAATTGATTTAGGTAAGTTTTTATACAAGGAAAAAATGCACATGAATTAATGAAAACCATAGATAGTATACCAATTTCTAAAATATCGCGAGCCACAAAACTTGTTTCTACAGGTGCTAAGGTTGGAGTGAACTATTTAAAATATTATGGTGATAAAATGGTGTCTTCTAATTTAGAAGCTAAAGAACGACTCAATCAAAATAATGCAGAAGACATTTACGATAGCCTTAAAACACTAAAGGGAAGCGCTTTAAAAGTAGCGCAAATGTTGAGTATGGAAAAAAGCCTTTTGCCACAGGCTTACGTTGAAAAATTTTCGCTGTCGCAATTCTCTGTGCCACCATTATCGCCACCATTAGTTATAAAAACATTTAAAAAATACTTTGGGAAACATCCCGAAGATCTATTTGATACTTTCAACGCAACTTCAGTAAACGCTGCAAGCATCGGACAAGTCCATATTGCAGAGAAGGATGGGAAAAAATTTGCTGTGAAAATCCAATATCCTGGAGTTGCGGAAAGTATTACTTCCGATTTAGCATTGGTAAAGCCCATTGCTATAAAGATGTTTAATATTAAAGGAAAAGATTCAGACAAATACTTCAAGGAAGTTGAAGATAAGCTTAGAGAAGAAACCAATTATCTCTTAGAGATTGCCCAGAGTAAAGCTGTTGTAGAGGCTTGTAAGCATATTCCTAATCTAATATTTCCTAATTATTACGAGGCGTACTCCTCAGAACGTATCATTACTATGGATTACATGAAGGGCGAACATCTCTCCGAATTTGTAGCTTATAATGAGGATGACGCCTTATCGAATAAACTAGGCCAGGCCTTATGGGATTTTTATATGTACCAGATCCATACATTAAGAAAAGTACACGCGGATCCTCATCCTGGCAATTTTCTTATTTCAGAGCAGTCAGAACTGATAGCCCTGGATTTTGGATGTATGAAAAGTATACCAGAAGAATTTTACACACCCTATTTTGAGCTGGCAGAAAAGGATTGCATTAATGATCCTAAAAAGTTTTCTAAAAAATTGTACGAATTAGAAATACTTCGACCAGATGACTCTGCAGAAGAAATAAATTTCTTTTCAGATATGTTTTATGAGCTGTTAAGTTTATTTACACAGCCTTTCCATTCTGACACATTTGATTTTTCAAATCCCGGTTTTTTTAAAAAGATCACTGAAATGGGTCAAAAATATTCTAAAAGTACCGAATTACGAAAAGTAAACGGTAATAGAGGTTCCAAACATTTTATTTATATAAACAGAACATTTTTTGGTCTTTACAATCTAATGTTCGACCTTAAGGCTAGAAATATCAAAATTAACAATTTCAATACATTGTAATGGCGCAATTTAGCGATAAGGATATTAGTAAATTGGATCACATATACCGCATCAATCTAATTAATAGTTGTAGCGGCTACAAATCTGCCAATCTTATTGCTACTAAAGATAAAACTGGTACCAGTAATGTTGCTGTGTTTAGTTCTTTAACCCATCTTGGGTCCAATCCAAGTTTGTTGGGCTTTTTTCTAAGACCGACTAAAGTAATCAGAAATACTTACGATAACATTGTTACCTCTGGAAAGTATACCATAAATCATATTCATGATGCCATACTGGAAGATGCACACCATACCTCTGCAAAATATGGGCCTGCAATTTCTGAGTTTGATACAACCCAATTAGCGGAAGAGTATAAGGATAATTTTGTGGCTCCTTTTGTTAAGAATTCACCCATACAAATTGCGATGCATTTTGTTGAAGAATATTTCATTAAATCCAATAAGACTATACTAATGGTTGGTGAAATTGAGAATTTATACATACATGACGCGCTATTGCAAGACGACGGATTTGTAGATCTTTCTAAAGGAAAAATAGCGACTATAAATGGTTTAGATGGCTATGCAGTACCTGAATTAAAAACCCGTTTTGATTATCAAAGACCAAAATCAGAATTTAATAAATCTGATGGCTAATGAAAGTTTTAATTACAGGTACAACAGGTTATATTGCTAAGCGCTTAGCGCTTCAATTGCTTGAGGACAACCACGAATTAATATGTTGTGTCCGAGATTTAAATAGGATTCCACACGAGATTGAAGATCATCCACTTTGCCAATTTATTAAGCTCGATTTTCTGGATCCAGAGCCTAATAAAATTCCTAAAGATATAGATGCGGCGTACTACCTCATTCACTCCATGTCTACAAATTCAGAAGACTTTGGAGAGTTAGAACGTCAATGCGCACTGAATTTTAAAAACTTAGTTTCTGCTACAAATTGTAGACAAGTTATTTATTTAAGTGGCATCGTTAATGACAAATCCCTTTCAAAACATTTAAAATCAAGACTGCAAGTAGAAAACTCGTTAAAGTCCGATGATTATGCCTTAACTACGTTTAGAGCTGGTATCATTGTAGGTAGTGGTAGTGCTTCCTTTGAAATAATTCGGGACATTGTAGAGAAACTTCCTTTTATGATTACGCCACGTTGGCTCAATACAAAAACGCAACCTCTTGGAATTAGAGATGTTTTAAAATTTTTAGCTGGTGGCTTGGGAAAAGAAGACTTATACAATAACTCCTATGATATTTACGGGCCAGATGTAATAACTTACAAGCAAATGTTATTACAATTTGCAGAAGTTAGAGGTTTAAAACGTTACATCGTAACACTACCAATACTAACACCAAAGCTATCCTCCTACTGGTTATATTTCGTGACCTCAACATCTTTCCAGTTGGCTTCTGCATTAGTTGATAGTATGACGGTAGAAGTTATTGGAAAACCAAGTAATATCAATGACATTATTGGTATTGAGCCTATGGATTACAAAACCGCCGTGAATCTGGCTTTTCAAAAAATTGAACAAAATGCAGTGATATCTAGCTGGAAAGATGCGGCAAGTAGCGGTAGATTTAAAGACCAATTATCTAAGCATATTGAATTGCCACAGTATGGCTGCTTTAAAGATGTTAAATACAGAACCGTGTCAGACGAAGCTTATACTTTAGACAAGATCTGGAGCATCGGAGGACGAAACGGCTGGTACAGTTTTAATGGTTTATGGAAACTAAGAGGTTATATAGATAAGATTTTTGGAGGTGTTGGTCTACGCAGAGGGCGAACAAGTGACACCTATTTAGAAGCTGGTGATGCTTTGGACTTTTGGCGTGTTTTATATGCAAATAAAGAGGAAAAACGCCTTTTACTATTTGCCGAAATGCGATTACCAGGTGAAGCATGGTTAGAATTTAAAATCGAAGACAATGAACTCTGTCAACGTGCAGTGTTTAGACCAAGAGGATTATGGGGACGGTTATATTGGTTTTCTGTACTACCCTTTCATGCCTTTATTTTTAATGGAATGATAAATGCCTTGGTCGATAAAAAATAATAAAATCTGCTCTAAATAAAAGTCAGGCAAACTCTAAATTATGTTTAAAGGGACAAATAAACAGCATCTTTCTCAAAAAATCTGTCCAGTTTGTGAGCGTCCTTTTTCCTGGCGTAAAAAATGGGAGAAGGATTGGGATACGGTAAAATATTGTAGTGAAAAATGCAGAAGAAACAAATAAATGCAAATCTAGTTTGGTTTAGAAATGATTTAAGAGTCAATGATAACACGGTTTTATACAAGGCATCAAAAAATAGCAATAACATAATTGGCGTATTTTGTTTTGATCCTAGAAACTACTGTACCAATGAGTTTGGTTTTATAAAATCAGGAAAATTTAGAACTAAGTTTTTAATTGAAACTATTTCAGTGCTAAAAGCGCAGCTAAAAAGCCTAAATATTGAGCTATTGGTTTTTTACGATCTACCTGAAAATATAATACCTCAAGTATGCCTGGATTATAGAATTGGCAATGTTTATTATCAGAAGGAATGGACACAAGAAGAAGCCGATGTAGAACATAAGGTGATATCTAATACAGGTTCAGTTAATTTTCATGCTGTAACTGATCAATTTTTATATCACCCAGAAGATATCAATTTTGATGTTTCTAACACACCAATGGTTTTTACAGTCTTTAGAAAGAAATTAGAAAAGCATGTTGACGTTCGAGATGAGCAGCATATTGAAAAATTACCAGCAGATTACAGCATAGAAAACAATACTCAGATTCCTAAATTAAGAGACTTAGGTTTTGAAGATTTTGTGATGCATCCGCACTCAGCATTCCTTTTTAAAGGTGGTGAAACAGAAGCATTAAGTCGACTTAATGACTATTTTTTTAAAACCAAAAAACTAGGTTTTTATAAGAAAACCAGAAACGGGCTGGTTGGTGCAGATTATAGTTCAAAATTTTCAGCTTGGTTAGCCAATGGAAGCATCTCTCCTAGGACAATTTACTGGAAGGTAAAACAATTTGAAAAAGAAGTCTACAAAAACCAATCCACGTATTGGCTCATTTTTGAACTGATCTGGCGCGATTATTTTAAATATATCTCTATGAAATTTGGTAATCAAATTTTTAAATTGGAAGGTATACTTCAAAAAAAATATGATTGGGCCACCGATCAAGTACTAGTAAGAAAATGGATTAACGGTGAAACGCAGTCAGACTTCGTAAATGCCAATATGATTGAGCTAAAGAAAACCGGTTGGATGAGTAATAGAGGTCGCCAAAATGTAGCCTCCTATTTTGCTAAAGAACTAAAGCTCGATTGGCGTATTGGCGCTTCTTATTTTGAATCTCTATTAATAGATTATGATGTACACAGCAATTATGGTAATTGGATGTATGTAGCAGGTGTTGGTAATGACCCAAGACATCGAAAATTTAATGTGCAGATGCAGTCAGAGCGTTATGATGCCAATGCTAAGTTTAGAAA
>JABDKL010000031.1 GCA_013002225.1 Winogradskyella sp. | reverse complement strand
GTTCTAATATGCTTGCTTTCTATAAACGCCACACCCAAGATCAGCGTTTTACCAGCTTTTATGCCCTGCTTAGATTTTCAAGTCGCCACACTCTTCCTCCGGGCAATCCTATCAAGTAGGATTTTTATATGCTTTCCATCAACTAATAGATGGGCAGGTTATCAGTCTGCATTCAAAACTCAGTTCTACTTAGAAGGATAGTAATCCTAAGCAGGTATTTCTACGAGCCTTTTTTCATTACGACTCTTTAAATACAACACTTCGCACGGGACCAAACTGTTTCACAACGTTCTAAACTCAGATCACGTACCTCCTTCCTTGGCGAACAGCCAAACCCTTGGAACCAGTTACAGCTCCAGGATGCGATAATGGCCCAGTCGAGGGACTGTTACCAGCCTCACCCCTCTGGTTCAAAACCGTACGTGAACATCTCCATTCATACGGCTCCTACCGAGTAGTAATCTTACTTTCCTATCGAGAATTTATTTATTTGAGTGAATTTGGTCGTGACAATGTCCATGCACAAAAGCTATTGTCCCAGTTCTTTTATCACTTGAATCTAATTCGTGATGCAATTCAATTACATCATTTTGTGTTAAAAGCAGTTTACAATGAGAGCATTTAAACTTCTGTTTGTTAAATAAATTTCTTAAGTTTTTAATTCTTATATTACTTAGAGAAAGACGTTCCGCAAAATATACAAGATTTCCATCATAGAAGGAGGCTCCTGATTTTATTTTAACAATTCTCCTTACTTTAGTTTTATCGTGTCGATCTAGTATAAATTCCTTTCCCTCTTGATTAATAAAACCAAAACTCCAGCCCTTTAACACTAAAACAGTTCTGTTTGGCCTTTTTAGCAGTACGATATCGCCGCTTGGCCCATTTCCACAATTTTTTGAATAGCCACTCATCCATTTTAGAAAACGTTCGTGTAGATTGTGTAATCGAATGATACCAAGTCCATCCCTTAATCCGAGTCGCCAAACGCTCAATGACACTTCCTAAAGGAGCTCCTCTATAATTAACTAAAATACGATTTAAAGCCTTTTTATGATTAGCAACTGCTTCTAGTGAAGGCTTCGTAATTAATTTAAGAGGTTGCATAACTCCTTTTGTATTCTTAACTCCACGGTGCGGAGAACACTTTATATTTCGAAAATGAAAAGATAGAAAATCTAAACCAATAGGTCCAAAAGTTCCAGATTTTTCCTCCATCGAATGCCCAATACGAGTTTTAGTTTCTGATAAGTTTAAACCCACTGGTTGTAAAAACTCAATCATCAACTCTTTTGCTCTTTGAACATCTATAAAAGTTTTGCCAAAAATCACAAAATCATCCGCATAGCGAATAACTTTGATTTGATTTCTTTTTCCAAGTTCTTTCGTAACATACTCTTCCATACCGTGTAATGCGATGTTCATTAACAGTGGTGATAAAACACCTCCCTGAGGGGTGCCTGAATTATTAATTTCACTGGAATCTTTGTCCATAGGATCAAGAATTCCAGCTTTAAGCCAAGACTGAATTTGATGTTTAAACATCTTGATGGTATTTAGCTTATTCACTAAGTAAATATGATCAATCTTATCAAAACACTTTTCAATATCAGCATCTAAAAAGTATTTTGGGGTTGATTGAAGTTGTCTAGCGATAATCCATTTAACATCAGCAACACTATAACCTGGTCGAAAACCATACGAATTTATTTCAAATTTAGCCTCCCACTCAGGCTCTAGCGCAAATTTCATTAACATTTGTTTAGCTCGATCTTCCATAGTCGGAATTCCCAACGGTCTAAATTCACCGTTACTTTTAGGAATAAAGACTCTTCTAATTTTAGATGCTTTACCATCAAATATTAATTTCTTAGCCAAATGAACTCTTTCTGCTGGTTTCAATTTTGAAATACCATCTACTCCAGCTGTTGCTTTCCCTCTATTATCTTGAGAAACCATTCTTACTGCTAAAAGTTTATTTCCAAACTCATTAACCAACTTTCTCTGAGTTTTTCGCATTAAATTAATTTTATTCTCTTTAGTGTAACGATAAATTTTATACTGTAGGTTATATAAATTCAAATGAATTTCTTTCCAAGGGATTTCTTTCCAATCTCTATTATATTTAATTATCATTTTTTTTGCCACAACAGCGAGGATGATAACCCTTTCAGTTTTACGTTACTTACTTCGGCTTTATACGTCAGCATCTATTTTACATTACATAAAACAAACCAAAACTATGGGCTTCTTACAAAATCCCGCCACTTGGCAACTTCTAGTAGAATCCTACCAACTTAACGTTGGAGCCACCAAGCTTTTACTTCGTTCTTTAATCTCCATTTATTCAAACGTCTCTTTTACTATGCACCGAAAATCCCAGCCTTTAGCCTCCCCTGTTGTACGGATATTAACTT
>JABDKL010000011.1 GCA_013002225.1 Winogradskyella sp. | reverse complement strand
TCTCAAAGTGAAGTTTCTTTTTTACTTCATCTTTGAATTTTGCAACGCTCTCCGCTCTTTGGATACGTTGCACACATTTTGCAATTTGCATGTGTGGGTCTCCTTTGTTGATTGTTGATTTGACTTTAAAAAAAGTCTCTAAGCCTACCGCATTGGATAGGCTTAAAGTCTCTTTTTATTTTAAGATGTTCAAAGGGTCATATTTACAAATTAATTTGACCTTTTTTTCTATGTTGTGCTTATCAGTGAACAGCATATGAAATTTAAATAATAATCTTCTTATTATTAAATTCATTACGCAACCGCCTTTGTTGAGTTTAAGTCTGTCAAAATATAAGTACCATTTTTAATACTGGCGTTTGTATCTGCAATACCTTCGCCTAAAAATTCACGTCTATATTTTGCAGTCGTAGCTGACCAATTCCAAAAAGTCTCATCAAGAAATATTTTGCCATCTGCACATTTTTTGACAATGATTGATTTGTAAGATTGAAAAAAAGTATTTCCTAAATCGTCAGAAATAATAAATTGATTTGCAACCTTGTTGCCCTTTGGGCTTGTCATGTTTTTTACTTTCATAGTGTACTCCATGTGTTGATTGTTGATTGTTTCGGACTTGGAAAAAGGTACATTGAGCTATGCCCGTGCTTTTTCCTTACTGTGTCCTCGTCAGTGCCATATAAAATGACAGACAATCATTAATGAGTGGCAAGAACGCCACTCCAAACATTTTCAAATTAATTAAAATATAAATCCATATTTTCATGTACATGACAGTTTTTGTTAAACTCTTCTAAATACTCATTTAAATAATATTTAGGAGTTGTCCCGTCTTTAACGCTTTCAGATAATTTTTTGTAAGTGTTTCTAAAAGTCTCTAACAAATCAGACTTAATACTTTTAAAATAAAATTCAGTGTAACCATTAAAAACATAGATTGTTTTTGCTTTGCTAATTTTATTTAAAATTGATTTTTTTAATTCTTGATTATTCATAGTTTACTCCATGTCGATTGTTGATTGTTGATTGATTGCGTGTCGCAATCTGTAAACACTAAATAATTAAATAGTGTTTGCAGATAGAGAACCGCAAATGATTTGCAGGGGCTTATCTCAATTAAGAGCCGTTCCCTCCTGCGTGTGGAGTTTCCAAAAGCCTTAGAGACAAACTCGCCCAGATTAAACCCAATAAGGATTGAACCGCTTTTGGCAGTATTTTTTTTGTGCTAGATAAAAAAATTTTAAAAAAACGTTATGAAATCCTTATATAGATGCATTTGTGGATTGCAACACTTAAATACAAAAAAAGTTAATTTTTTTTTATATTAGTTAAATAAGCCTTAATTTACCTTATTTATAGGATATTAAAGGATATAATGGGATATAATAGGATTATGTGGGATAAAATTATTCTTTATGGGTGGATAGTAGACCCTTAATCACTCTTTAAAGTAACACCACAAGGAAAGTGAAACTCAAAAGACTTATTAATTTTAATATTGTCCTTCTTTGTCTGTTGTTTCTTTTGTCTATAATTCTTATTGGTTCTAGCTTTGTATTCTCTACCCTTGTCAGTCTTTAGCCAGTCTTGTCTTGTTATCATTGTAATGAATAATATCCTTTGCTCTCTGTTGGTTACCTTTGGTTAATACTTAAAGAGATACTTAAAGAGATACCCATAGTTATCTTTTTTTTTGCTCTCATCTAATAGTGTAACTTTACTAATTGAAATTGCTTTGACCTCTGCCCTGCGTTAGGCTCAAGGCGTGGCTGTGCGTGGCTGTGTGTGGCTTGTGGTGGTGCTTGTGGTGGTGCTTTGGGTGTGGCTTGGTGTGGAACTTAAAGAGAGCAACGCACACGCCCACAGGTGCAACGCAAAAAAACAGACTATCTCACACACGCATGAAAATAAAAAAAGTACGCCCACCCACAGGCACACGCAAAGGACATGCTATCCTTATATAGTAAAAAACGCCTTTAATACCTATGTTTTCTGTTTCTTTGTGCGTCCACACGCAAAACGTAAGGGGGAAACTGCCGTCCTGTGTATATCATATACCCCCTCAGATTTTTCTCTTAAATATTTGCCATGCGTTCTGCCATTCGATTAGCACGATTAGGCGTTTGTTTAGCCCATCTGCTATCTAGCATCTCCACACTAGCTTGTTTGTAGTCCCCATCTTGTAATGCTTTAAGCATACCCTTAAACTTAGACACCCCATAAGCACCCATTTGGTACACCATCTCAACCACAATGTTCCTTGCACTGTCATTAATATCAGGACATAACATCAGTAAATCATCAGCACCAGTTACAGCTCTAGCAAAATCTCTCTCAAATAATACTAGCCACCCTGCGTGGTCTGTAGGTGCTACTTCACCTTCTAACATCTTGTGACCATAGCCACCTGTAAGATGTCCTTCTGTACACTTGTAAACTTCTAATCTAAAGCCTTCTTCTTTTTTAACGGCTTCTTTTGTCTGGTTTATATCCATCTGTCTTTACTTGGTGTCCTTCCTATACTGTTTTCCATAAATCTTTCTAATTCTTGGTCTAACAGTTCTTCTTTGTGTTGATTATAAGATAATGTTTGGTCTCTATCTATTCTGTCTACCCAATATTTCGCCGCCATAGCTAAAGCATCAATAGCATCATCATGTCTTAACGAACCTTTGTCTCTAGTCAGTCTTGTCATTTGTCTAAACAACTGATGGTCAGGTTCATTCTTAAAATCTTCGTGTATCAGTAAATCATCTACAACTAGCCTGTGTGAGTTCATCAAAGGCTCTAGTGTGTCTATAATACGTTTCTCTTTCTGTGTATTATGTCTAACTTCTTCTATCTCGCATGGGTGTATCTTTGCCATGACAGGTTTTAGCAACTGTGTTGCCATACCATCACCAAAGTTACTCTCAATGACCACATAGTTCACATCATGTTTTTTTGCAATGTTAGACAGTCTTGCCATAGTAGTTTCTGAATAACCACCATCTAATGAACCTATGGCGGTCAGATAAAGCACTCCATGAAGCATTTTAAGCACCGCATAGGCTGTTTTGTCTTCTCCACGACCACTAGGGTCAATAGACATTACTGTGCCTTCAAATGTAGTAAATTCTTCACTCATCATCATAGGAGCTACAAAATAATCACCTTTAAGTCCTACATTAGGAATATCAGGGTCTATAGCTTTCATTTGCTCTGGTGATGATGCCCATTGTATCTTTGCAGGAGCTTCTTTCCATGTGGAGCAACCTGAAGCTACAATTAAATCGTTTAACTTTAGAGGGTATCTATTTGCATCAGACAATGACGTGTCCAACATAAATTGTAAGTTAAAACCAGAACGACCATACGAAGATAGTCTTTCCATAAGGTCTACCGCATCAAACCTTTTGGGGTCGGTGGGTTCACCTTCTGTACCTTGAATAATGTCTGCAAGTTTGTGACCATAACTAATCTTTTGTGTTTGGTTAGGTACAAGTGCAGTCCATATCTTTGTCTTAAATCCTCTCTCTTCTAATGAGTTGTATAATGACATCTCATTTTGAGGAGTTCCTAAAAATATAATTCTTCCTGTGTTAGGTTTAATGATTGCATCAAATTCTTTTACAGTCTCACCTAATCTATCTCTCATTAACTGCGTTTGGGAGTTATTAGCACTCTCAACGTCATCAGCAATGATAATATCTGCTCTACTACCTGTTAACTGCCCTGTGATACCCATAGATTTAACTGATGGTGCATGACTGGCTGTAGCAGGTGCTACATCAAATGATACTTTAGAATGTCTTTGATTATCTCTAGGTATCAAGTGTTGTAATAGTGGCATCTCTCCAATTAACCTTTGTGTAAAGGTACTGAAGTCATCTGCTCTAGTTTTACTAGCAGATACTACTAAAATATTTTTCTGTGGATTAAGAAGTAATTGATGACAGACAAAGGCAGAGGTAATCCAAGACTTACCTACTCCTCTAAATGCTTCTATTACAAGTCTCTTTTCGTCTGACTGTAAGTAATCCGCAATATCGAATTGTATAGGTGTAGGGTTAGGCAGGTTTAAGTGCTTCCAACACAAATACAAAAAATTTTTAAAATTCTTTAATCGTTTATCCATCATCAAATGGTACTTCGTCTAAAATGTTATCTTCTTTTTTAGATAAAGGTTCTTTACTGTATGTTTTACAAACTTCTAAACATACTTTCATTTCTGAAGCTGTTAAATCTTCCCCAGATTTTAATTTCTTATAAGCATGGTTTACCAATAGTTGTGGTAACTCTTTTAAGACTGTTTCTATTTTATTGGGGTCTTCCTTGTCGGTTGTATTTTTTATAGTCTCGTTTTTCATTTTTGTTTAACCTCTTTTTATGTGTTCTAACTCTTTTCTTTGGTTTTTCTCTAACCTCAAAATCTTTAAATTTTTTAGCCATTATTCTAATATTAATTTTTTAATGGATTTCTTACCTACATAAATTTCAGTTTCTGCTTTAGATTTTATACATTGGTATTCTATGTGAGCTTTTACTTCACGCATTGCAATCCTCTTGCCCTTCAAACAGTTCGACATGCTGTCTTGTATTCGGTGTTCTTTTATTTCACCATTAACAATCATTAATAATGCAATAACAATTTCAGTCATTAGTGAGTTCCATTGCCATTTGCTCTAACTTTATCTTTTAAATGTTCAATATCAGCTAGGGCTTTTTCAAGTTGTGATTTTAAAAATTCTATATTGACTTTATTAGTCATATTCATTTCTTGCGTAGACTGTAATTTTTCTACTGTCTTATATAAATCTTCTAATAAAAAATGTTGTTCTTGGTCTGTAGGGACTTGCTCTGATTTTTTAAGTAAATCATTTTCAAACAATTCTCTTGATGTCTCTAGCGAAGTCAACCTCCCCGTCAATTCTGTATATGCAATTACACCTGCTACTACTCCAAAAATTATCATAGCCATATTACGAATTGGCATACTTACTGATGTATTTTCACTAATTTTCATTTAGCAATCTTTCCTTTGTTAATCCCTTTTTTAATTACATATTCTCTAGTTCCGTTTGCATTTACTTCGACTTCTTTTTTAAGATTTTTAAACAAAGACATTTCTCTATCTTTATGTTCTTTATTTTTTGTAAACTCTGTTAGCTTTTTTATGTCTCGCATGTTTTTTAAGTTTGCAATTAGGAAAGTCAAAAGTGTAGACATCATCTACAATCTTATTTAAAAAATTCATACGTTCATCTATCCAACCAAGTAGTGAATAGACAAACTTATCCATTATTTCTTTTTAAGTTTGTTCATTGTAGTTACACCAAATGATGCTCCTACGATTGTTAGTATTATGTACCAGAACATAGGGTCAGCATTTTGTAATATTTGCCACCCACGTTCCATTGTGTCTTGTGTATATGGAATAAAATGACAAGCCATTAATAGTGTAAAGAAAACTACCAACCACTCATCTTTCCACGAATGTTCTTGTTGTTTAATTTGTTCTATTGAAATTTGTGATACTGCATCTAATTCTTTTTCTCTTACAATTTTATCTTTTTGTAACTTGTGAGAAATAGCACCAAATGTTTTCTCTGCTATAATTTTAGTAAGAGGATTTTTTAATAATGCAAACCACATCTTACATTGCCCAAAGAATAACTGACCATAATACAAATAGTGTAAAAAGTTTTTTATCTGTATTTTGCCAGTAGATTTTAAATTTGTTTAACCAAGTTTTTGGCGTGTAACCATATATTATCATGTTGTCTCCTTTTTAATTTCGTTACAAAAATATGAAACGTATAATTTTTCTTCGTTCATTTTTGTTTCGTATTTTTCTGTAAATGTAGTTATTATTTTTGCACCACCATTTACACACTCAGTCCAACTGTTGTATTCTGTTGGTACAGTTGCAGTGTTATTGCAAAATCCAGTAATTGCAGAGCAAATACTAAACGCTAGTATAAATTTCATTCAATGATGTATTTGTAATTATTTAAAGTTGAAATAACCTATAATTCCAACAATTAGTGTCCCTATAGCTAAGATAACTTTAAGTCCACCTTTACCCATAGAAACATCTTGTCTTAACGATTTAATTTCTTTTTTCATTTCATCTATGCTTTTAAGAATGTTGTTCATTCGTTCAGCACAAAGTTTCTCATGTGACGAAAGTCTTACTCCAGTTGCTTCTTCAGCAAACTGTTTCAGATTATTTTTTCTAGGCATTATTCTGGTGGATTATCTATTACCACACCACCATCTGCTATCCATTCTTGTATTGCTTGGTAATCTGTGTTTGCTGTGTCTAATGGTACAAGTAATATTTTATTAGAATTAACATAAGTTATCTTGTAACCATTGTGTTCATTATTCATACCACCATATATTTTTGTTACTGTATCAATCATATCTATAACTCCGCATTAAAATGAACATAACTATTAGTGTTTGTTGAATATACTCTACCTGCATGTCCACCAGTTCCACTAACTTCTGAATTGTTACCGAAAGTAGCATTTCTATTTAAAAAGGTTATATTATAATTAAAAGAATTAAATCCATCTCCTGCACTATTAGAATAAAAAGTATAATAATTAGTTCCACTACTTTGTACTAATGATGGTGATGCTCTCATTTGCGTAGGAAATTCTGTGTGACAGTAAATAAACGAAGATGTGTAATAATAACCAGATAAAAAATAATTATTATTTTCTCCAGTATTTAAAAGAGCATAATAATACCTCTGACATCTCTGTAAATTCACATCATGTGGCAAGAACTCAAAATCAGATGCAGTTGTTCCTGCTTCTAATTGTACTCCTGTAATATACCATTCGTTTGATGTGCTATCTGCAAGGTTGACTTGACCTACTGCTCTGTTTG
>JABDKL010000189.1 GCA_013002225.1 Winogradskyella sp. | reverse complement strand
GATAATATTCGCCTATAATTTTAAGATTATGCGCGTCAATAAGTGCATAATTAGGAATTATAGATCCAGCAATAGAATTCTCTAACGCCATAACAGTATAGTCCGCTTCTGCCAGCATTAAACGCTCTACAGCGTTATCAAAAGACAAGCACTCAAGGACTTCACTATTTTCACTAAAGTATTTTTGAGCCACTTCGTGATGAAATGACCCCTTAATTCCTTGTATGGCAATTGGTTTTATCAATCTTACTATTTTATGAGATCCTAAAAAAGCTCAGGACTCTTTTTACCCAATAGGGCTTAAAATGAAAAAGTCTCGATTAAATCGAGACTTTTAAAAAACTATATTTTAAATAAAACATACTAAGCCTCGTTTCTTTCGTTGTAAAAGAAATAAAACCAATTGTAATATGTTTTAGAAATATTCAATGTTGTAAATATGAAGCTAATGTAACCAATATTTTTCAAATAAAAATGTGAGCCGCTCTTTTTTGCATTTATTATTCAAGTTTTAAAGAATTTAGATTTATTGAGTTGCACAATTATATAAATCTTATTTTTGAATAAACTATTTTTTATGTCTATTGAAGTTCAAAACATTACAAAACTATATAAAGATCAAAAGGCACTAAATGATGTATCATTCAAGGTTAATGCTGCTGAAATCGTAGGATTTCTTGGCCCAAATGGCGCCGGAAAATCTACCATGATGAAAATTTTAACCACCTACATAGAAGCATCGGCTGGCTCTGCAGTTGTAAATGGATTTGATATAACAGAGGACAAAAGAAAAGTACAAGGTTCTGTTGGGTATTTACCAGAACATAATCCATTATATACCGAGCTCTATGTTAGAGAATATCTAAATTTTAATGCTAATGTTTATGGCATAGCGAAATCACGTATTGAAGAAGTCATTTCATTGACTGGCTTAACGCCTGAAGCACATAAAAAAATAAGTCAATTGTCAAAAGGCTATCGACAACGGGTTGGGTTAGCCAATGCCTTATTGCACAATCCTGATGTTTTAATTTTAGACGAACCTACTACAGGTTTAGATCCCAACCAGCTGGTCGAGATAAGACAGCTCATCACCTCTATTGGTAAAGAAAAGACTGTTTTCTTATCGACACATATTATGCAAGAAGTTGAAGCCATGTGCGATCGTGTAATCATAATTAATAAAGGAAAAATTGTTGCAGATAAATATTTAAAAGATCTAAGAGCAGGACAAGAGCAAATTGTTATTGTAGAATTTGATTATCGTGTTGAGGATGCATTTTTATTAAAGTTGCCGAAGGTAAAATCGGTTAAGAATACGCACGATTTTATTTATGAAATCACCTTTTCAACAAAAGATGATATGCGCTCTCACGTGTTTGATTTTGCCCATGATAATGATTTAAAAATTCTTCAGCTCAATCAAAAGAACGCAAGTCTCGAAAGCTTGTTTAGAGAATTAACTAGTTAAATATTAACTGACCTGTGTAAAATTGCTCTACATTCACTATTGAAGGCACGTTGAGTGCTATTAGATTTCCTGCTCCTTTAAGCTCGCCATTCAAAGATATTTGTGGATTAACAATTATATCATTACCGCCTCTATGGTATATATTCACATTTTGTGCTACTAAATTTTCGCCTTCAAAACGGCCTAGACCAGAATAGAAGCCAACAAATAAATTTTCTACCTCACCATTTAAATAATAAAAAGATAAATTGTTAGATATAACAGTGAGGTCCTCTGCGTTAACACTAAGCACAAAGTCACCTGTGGTAAAATCTCCCACACCATTATAATCCTCAGAGAACAGTACTAACTTACTATAATTTAGAACGCCATTAGATGCAATTTTAAATTGCGTAGAAGACCTTATTTCTGAAATATTTGGTGCATCTATATAGATTTTTGTACTGCCGTATTCTCTAATAAAATTACAATGATTATTGTCAGTTAGTATAAGTCTATCATCTATTACTTCTACTGTAATATCATTTATTAGATTCTCACCAGTTTCAATAACAACCTTATGTTGCGGCGCGTCTTTTAAAATAAGCTCAATATTTCTGTTCACAAGGATTTTTTCAAAACCCAAAACAGATACTTCTTGTTGTACTGTTGCGCCTGAGGTTTGAAAACAATCATTAGCTTCTTCGCTATTGCAAGCAAAAAACAGCAGAATTATTATGTAACCAAATCTTCTCATAATCTTACTCCAATTCCGAATTCCAGAGCCTCAGCCTTTGCGCCATGGGACTTTAAGGAGATTGCACCAAAAAATAATTCTCCAAAATACCGTTTAAGCCCTAGTCTAACATAAGTTCGCCCTTCAAAATCAAAAGGATAATAAATATAATATCCTAATTGTGTTTCTACAGATAGTTTATTTATAAATAGCTCGTGACCTGCAAACACACCAACCCGTTTATAATCTTCTTGTCCACTTACATTTTCCTCTGGAAATGAAACAGATTGATAATAAATTAATTCTTTTAGGAAGTTAGAAAAAAACACCTCTGCCCCAAGTTGAATAGCACTGACATTATTAAGTCGTTTATCTACATAGCCAGATATAATATAAAATGGATATTGACCACTACCAACAATATCACTTTCATTTAAACCCGACCTTAAAGCAAAATTATATTTCAGTCGTTTGTTTAAATTTAGCTCTCCATCAGTTGTAATGAAATCTCTTTTATTATCATTAAAACTATATAAAAGTCCAAGGTTAAAAGCTACAGTATTTATACCTGTGTTAGGCGCTTTTAAATTAGCATTAGAAAAATGAGTAAGCGTTAAACCCACTTGCAATCCTAAATTTTTAAATAAATTTTCTTTTTTATAGTTTAAAAGCACATATGTTGCACTCAAAAGATGAGAGCCAAATGCTATGTTTTTAGGATTTTTGGTTTTGTGATATGGATTCGTATTATACCCAATACCCTGACCTAATCGAAGCATCAAATGACGACGAAAAAAATAAAAGTTGTAGTGCCCAAGTAAGCCGTAATTTACTCCTAAGCTTTCGTTTTTAAAATCTTGGTATACAAAAGAGGCGCCGTAATCTGGATAGTTATACTGTTGTTCCCAAGCGTGTTCACCATGTGTTTTTTTATTCCATCCAAAAATCACACCATTGGGATGTCCTGAGATAAGATGCAAAATATAGTTGTTATGGAGTGCTATATTGCCTGCAAAAAAGTTGAGGTCATAGTAGGTGTCATTTTTTTCTTCCTGAGCAAATAACCCGAGAGAAACTACTAACATTAAAACACTAAAGATTCTATGCATCAATTTTTATTGAGCAGCAAAAATAGTCAATAATTAATTTTAGTATTTAATTAATAAATTACACCGCTACACGAGACAAGTTGCAATTAACGAAACAGCTGTAAGCACTAAAATCTGAATGGCAAATCTAAATTCTAACTTATGGTTTTTTATTAATTTCATTATATGAGGGGCTTTCTTTTATGACGCAAATATCTAATTAAACTTAAAGTGCTTTGTTAATTTAAGTCTAAGAAACGGTTAACGTATTGTGCATAACAATTAGTATATGTTCAATCCAATAATTTTAAAGCCTCGTATTAAAGCATAAGTACCTATTAGCTAGCAGCTAAAATTATTATTAAAAATTTCAAAATTAATTTCTGTTCTATTTTATTTTTATAGCTTTGCCCGATATTAATTTTTTTGAGGAAAAATTTGTCTGATTGCAACCTCGTTAAAAAATGCTAAAGCAGTAAGTTATCTACTTCTCTAGCGACCTAGCAATCCAATTTTTTTTATTAATTTGAACAACTTAAAAACATAAGTTTATGTCATATTTATTTACTTCAGAGAGTGTTTCTGAAGGACATCCAGATAAAGTAGCAGACCAAATAAGTGATGCCCTAATAGATAATTT
>JABDKL010000185.1 GCA_013002225.1 Winogradskyella sp. | reverse complement strand
GATAATTCACCTAAAGGATTAAAAATTAGTTTCGCTATATGAAGAAAGTTGTAATCGTTGATGATGAATCTGCTGGAAGGAAACTAATTAGCCAGTACCTTAAAGATTACCCAGAATTGGTTGTGCTTGGAGAAGCCAATAATGGTGTAGATGCGGTAAAAATGATTAACGAATTTAAACCAGACTTGGTCTTTCTAGATATTCAAATGCCTGGAATAACAGGTTTTGATGTGCTAACGCATTTAAATGAATTACCGCAAATTATTTTCTCTACAGCTTATGATCAATATGCGTTAAAAGCCTTTGAAGTGCATGCGGTAGACTATCTTTTAAAACCATACACTAAAGATCGTTTTAAGGTTGCGGTAGAACGATTAAAAGAAAATTCAAAAGAAAACAGTGCACGACCCTTGACCGAGAGTTTGCTCATGGATACGGAAAAATCACCAGAGCGTATTTTGGTGCAAACCCAAAATAAATTGGTGACGATTGCATTGGAAAATGTTATTAGAATTGAGGCTTATGGTGATTACTCAAAATTAGTGACCAGAGAGAAAACCTATGTGAGCAATTACGGAATTTCTACTCTTGAAGAAAAGTTGAATTCTTCTATATTTATAAGAGTCCACCGTTCTTCAATTATCAATTTAAATGCCGTAAAGGAATTACATAAATACTCAAAAAGTTATGATGTTACTATGAAAAATGGTGATGTGGTTAGGGTAAGCAGAGGTTATATGGATAATATTAAAAAGCTAATGTATTAATTACCAGCTATCACGACTTTTTATATTCGCATTACAAAGTCTTATAATCTCAGCAATTCGTTTTTGTCGCGTCGCTTCACGCTTTGCACTATGCAACCACGATAAATAACTTTTTCTGTAACCTTTAGAGAAGCTTTGATAGTACTCGAAAGCTCGAGGGTTTTTATCGAATGCAGTTTTTAGCTCTTTTGGAATGACACCGTTTTCAACATCATCCATTTCCGTCCATTTTCCCGATTCTTTTGCATGATTAATGAGAGCCCAACCCGATTCCTGAATCACTCCAGCTTTATTAAGCTCTGAAATATATTTCTTATTAAGCGCGCTCCAGGTACTTTTTGGGTTTCTGGGTGAGAAGTATTGAATACGTTTTCCACCACCTAAACTTTTAACTGTCGAATCTATCCAGCCAAAACACAAGGCCACTTTAACTGCTTCCTCCCAGCGCATGGTAGGCCTGTTGGTTTCAAGTTTGTAGAATACGAGATACACAGCTTTGTGTTTGTTGTGATTGGCCAGTAGCCAATCGTACCAGTCGATATCGCGTTCAAAATAGAGTTCTGGGTATTGCATTTGCTTAATTTTCATTTTGACACCCCTAAAGTCCCCTCGAGTGGACATTCCTTAGAATAAACCTTACAACTATTGTCCCCTTGAGGGGACTTTAGAGGTGTAAAGAGGTAATTAAATTTCTTTCGAAAAGATATAATAATCCCTGTCTACCTTAAAGTCTGAGCTTTCAATGGATTTTGTTTTCCATTCTGAATTAGGAAAAATCCATTCCGTTTTACCGCCTATTTTAACTTCTATAGGCATATCAAAACCATCAACTATGTTTACATAACGGAATTTGATATTATTTCCTTCAATTTTATATTCTAAAGTTGGTATGCGTGTATCTCTTAAATACTGATTAAAATAAGCAGACAAGTCCTTGTTTGTCATTTTACTCATGTAATCTTCAATCTGTTTTGTCGTTACAGTCTGATGGTAAAATTCAGAATTTAATCCTCTGAGAATTTTTCTCCAAAGCTCGTCATCTTCAATTAATTGTCGCAATGTGTGTAGCATATTCGCACCTTTATAGTACATATCGCTTGAGCCTTCTTTATTTACATTATAGTATCCAATAAGCGGCCTGTCATTCTGAATATTTGCTCTGGTGCCGATAACATAATCTGCAGAGGCTTCTTTACCGTAATAGTAATCTAAAAACAGATTTTCCGAGTAGGCTGTAAAGCCTTCGTGAATCCACATATCTGCAACATCTTTATTGGTGATATTATTTGCAAACCATTCGTGACCGGCTTCGTGAATAATGATAAAATCAAATTTTAAACCCCAACCAGTTCGTGATAAATCGTTACCTAAATATCCCTTTTTGTATTGGTTACCATAAGTAACCGAACTTTGGTGTTCCATCCCCAAATAAGGCACTTCCACCAATTTAAAACTATCTTCATAAAATGGATAAGGTCCAAACCAATGCTCAAAAGCTTTCATCATTTTTGGTGCATCCTTAAAATGCTCTTTTGCTTTTTCCAGATTAGAGGACAGCACCCAATAATCCATGTCAAGTTCACCTTTTTCACCTTGGTATGTTTCCGAAAAATTAGTGTAATCACCAATATTAATGTTTACTCCATAATTATTAATTGGGTTAGAAACAAACCAATGAGATTTTACTTTGTCACCTAAATCTTCCAGCTGTCTCAGACTTCCATTAGAAACGTTGGTCAATCCTTTTGGGTTGGTAACACTAATGAGCATGCTGTCGACTTCATCGTACATGTGGTCTTTATTAGGCCACCATACACTAGCACCTAAACCTTGATTACTGGTTGCAATAAAGTGTTTTCCATTTTCGTCTTTTTTCCAGGAAAACCCACCATCCCAAGGTGCACGTTTCGCTTCTTTTGGGTATCCTTTAAAATGAACTTCGATTGAGTTAACATCGCCAATATTCTGATTTATTGTTAATGAAATGAAATGAGCATTTCCGTCGTGTTTAACCTGTAATTCTGTTCCATCTTGAAGCACTTTTGTAATCTGCATTGGCGCTTGCAAATCGATTTGCATAACCTGATTAGGTTTTAAAACTTTATATTGAATGGTGTTTTTACCTGAAATGAATTTTTCGTCTGGCTTAACTTCGACATCTAAATGGTAATAGGTGAGGTCCCACCATTCGCGTTCTGGCGTTATACTTCCGCGAAGCGTATCCTGTCGCGTAAAATCGGTTTTATCTTGAAGTAATTGTGCTTGGGAAGCTGAAAATAAAAGCACAAATAGAACGAGTATTTTGTATTTCATATAATGAACGTTATTGATTTTAAATCTTTTGAAAAAATTAAACTTATCTAATGATCTTGTTCGGAAAAACAACCATACTCTCGTGGCCATCTTTTCCAACAGATGCGACTCCGAATAAGAAATTATCAATAACTATGCCTTCTAAAGTAAAAGCTGTGACATCTCCAACATAACGGCTATGATCCCAGGTTGGTGACGTGGTATCTCTCCAGTATATTTTATAACCGGTCGCCCCATCTACCTTATTCCATTCTAATTTAGCAGAAGGTTCAACAATACCTCCAATCCCAACTTCGGTCGGCGACGGTGGAGCAGAGGCCAGGCTTGCCATAGTTATGGCATTAACTGCGGTTAGTTTTTTAGCATAGCCAAAATTTACATGCTCAAACGTATCACCATAATTTATACCATTTTCGGTTCTAATATCCTGGTGTTGCTGCGTATAATTTTCGTGCGCTTCCATAATTCTGATTCCAGCAAAACCAGCATCGTTAAAAGGCCTGTGATGCCCTCCACGACCAAAACGGTCTAATCTATAAACCATCATTGGGTTCATTTCTGGCATGTAGGTTTTTGTGGTTTTATGCACATAACGTGCTAGCTGACGAGAAATACCATCGACTTCACCACCATAAAAGCGTCGTCCTCTAGCTTGTCTGGCTAATTTTTCAGGATCAGTTTCTGCTGTGGTAATAGGCTCCGAAAAAATTCGGAATGCTCTGTTGTCTATCACGCCATCCACTCCTGTTATATTTCCAATCATGTCATTGTTTAAAACTCCTATAATATCCCAATCGTTTTCTTTGGCATATTTCGCCATACCTTGACCACCGAATAATCCTTGCTCTTCACCAGATAATCCTAAATAAACAACACTGCTTTCAAATTTATATTTAGACAATACTCTGGCAGCCTCAATAGCTCCAGCCATTCCGGATGCATTATCGTTTGCACCAGGCGAATCTGAGGTATAATCTGTGGGATCAGAGACTCTGGAATCTATATCTCCGCTCATAATAATGTAACGGTTAGGGTATTTTGTACCACGCTGTATGGCGACAACATTTACCACATTAACATCGTTTACTATGCGTTGATTGGTTCCTTTTTCTATTAAATTACTTTGATAAAAAACCTCTAGACAGTTGTTACAATCTTTAGAAATATTCTCAAATTCTGATTTTATCCAACGACGTGCTGCTCCAATGCCTCGCGTTTCTGATACGGTATCGCTTAGGGTATGCCTGGTACCAAAATCGGCCAAAGTTTTTACATCATTTCTTAAGCGCTCTTCTGAAACGGCGTCAATAATGTCATAGATTTTTGGGTCGGTTTGTGCCAGGACTACATTGGATATTACTAATGCTAATGTGAGTAGTATTTTATTCATTGTGTGTTTATTTGAATTGAGTTTAAAAATAAGCCTAAAGCATTGACTTTTTTTAAAAATTTTGTTAATCCCTAAGTTTTGATTGTAATTGACTTTGTAAATTTCTCTGGTTTACTAAAACGTTGTCTTGAGTATAAATTTCTAATATCAATTTCATGATTATTTTTATAGTTTAATAGAGGTGGTAAGAGAAAGTAAATCTGAATTTTGCAAATCAATTTTATTGAATAAAAGTTACCTTACTAATAAGGCCATTTTCAATTTCATAAATGGCAACGGCATTAAAAACTCTGTTGTTAGCCTTTACTTGTTCTTCGTCAATCACTTTGTTTCCGATTACTATGCGTTTCCTAATGGTGGCCTTTAAGTCGGGATTTCGTTCAAACCACGACATATAATCCTTTCGCATTTGACTTTGACCTTCTGATAGTAGTGTATTAGGATAATTGTATAATTTTACATCTTGGGTATAGGTCGCCATAAAAGCATCTATATTTCTTGCATTGTAAGCTTCTAGCTGCTGTTGAACAATTTTTTCGACCTCAGATGATGTTTCAGGAGTCGCGTTTTCGATGGTTTCTGTTTCTGAATTTATATCATCTGTAGTGGTATCCGATGCATCCACATCTCCTGCTACCAATAATCTATCAGATGTTTGATTAACAGAAATGCGTGTTATTTTTTGAATGTCGAGATTGGCTAAGTCGGCAATTTTCTTCCAATAATTATCTTTTTTTAGGGTTAACTTATACAATATGTTATCCTTGCCAGATAGAATAGTGTTTGCATCTAACCAACATATGTCTTCTACACCTTCAATAGAATTGGCAATTATATTGGTGCTGCCCGTCAGCGGATCTAATGACATAATTTGCCATTTCCTATCATTAGTTTTGGACATAAAACTAACAAGATTAGAATTGGGTATTTTGTGGAAAGATCTACCAACCTTAGTTGCGTATTTTCTACTAGTTTTTTCTAATATATTTGTTACGTATAAATTTAAATCGTCGTCTTCAATAACTGCCGAAACTACTATATAATCGTTATACCATGTATAATAGGCAACAACTAAATTTTCAATTAGCTCTGTTGATTCACCGTTGCTCCAATCGTACTTATAAAGTCTTTGCTTACCATCCTTATCTAATCTAACAGCAGAAATGGCGTTATTATTTGGAATCTTAATAGGTGAATATTCTCCTCCCTCTGTATAGTTTAACCATGATTTAGTATTATATCTTGTATCGTATTTTGCGATATCTGTTTGATCAGTTCTATTTGAGGCATAAATAATATATCTATCGTTATAGAAGGATGGCTGATTATCATAACCAGGATTATTTGATAAATTTTTACCGTTTTTTAATTCAATCTGAGATTGATTTTGATCGATGTCGAACAGAAAAATTTCAGTATTAGTTTGAGAATAGCAAAGGGAATAGGTGAGGAAAGCAAGGATTAATAATTTTGCGTTCATTTGTTTGTAAGAATTGATTTCTTAAATATAAGAAAATTAAAAAAGCCAATTCAATTTATCGAATTGGCTTTGATCTACAACAGAATGATCACACATCTAATCCTGTTTTCCTTCATCATTTTTATTATTAATCTTTTTCATAAATTCCATAGCTTCTTTGTGATCGTGAGCATTTTGAATTTCTACATTTGTTGGGAATGGTAAATCTATTCCAGCATCGTCCATAGCATTCTGTGTATTCAAAATTACATCAGAAAACACTTTTACAACATTGGCACGTTCACTATTTGACCACCATCTCACTCGAACTGTTAACCAACTGTCTGCTTGATCCCAAGGTAGGATATCTATAGGTTTCTCACTACTAACACCTTCTGTTTCTTTTATAGTTTTACGTAATATTTCAAATGCTTTTTCTCTAGGTTGGTCGTAACCTAAACCAATATCATACTGTGAACGAATTAACTCGTTTGCAGTGATAACTTTAACTGAATTGGTATATATTTCACTATTAGGTACAACTATGCGTTGACCATCGTACTGTCTAATTATTGATGCTCTCGTTTCAATACGTTCGACAGTGCCTTCAAATCCGTTCACAACTATCTGGTCACCAATTTCAAAAGGTTGTCGCATTAATATTAAAATCCCAGCAAGCCAATTTTGTAGAATGTCCTTGAAGGCAAATCCAATTGCTACTGAACTAACACCAAGACCTGCAATTAAGTCGGCTGGACTTAAATTAGGGCTTATTATTGTTAAACTGAGCATTAGGCCAACAATTGTGAGCAGCCATCGCATAAAGCCACCTAAAATTTCACCAAAATTGTCTCTTCCGCGTTTAACTAGAAGCTTTTTTACGCCTCTGCCAACCCATTTGGATATATAGATCATGGCGATGAAGACTAATATACCAACTAGAATATTGGGTATATTTCTTATAAATCCATCTAACCATGTGTCTAACTTTTCGATTATACTTGTTGTGTTTACATCAATTTCGCCTTTTTGATCCTGTGGCGTTTCTTGTAAGAAGGATAGCATATTGTTGAGTTTTAATTAAATAGTCATTTTGATTTATAAAGCAGTTCCCTGCTTACGTTTTATTCTCTGTCCAAATTATAAAAAGTACATTCTGAAATGTTGCTTTAGTCTGTATATAAATAAGTTTAACCTAAGTTAAAAATTATAGTCCTTGAATCAAAAAATAATAGTGATTAAGCAAAAAGTTAAATCATTACCATTAAAAAAGCCAATTCAAATAAATGAATTGGCCTTTTCTTCTAATTTAAACTCTAATTTAAAAACAATACTTATTCTCAGATTTAACCTTCTCTGCTATTTCTATACGCAGATCTACAATATCAGGATAATTTGTATATTTCGTAAATCGTTTAAGACCCATTAACATCATGCGCTGCTCATCGCCCTCAGCAAAAGATATTATACTTTCTTTTCCTTTTTCTTCAACAATATCTACTGCATGATAGAGGTATAATTTTGCCATGGCGATTTGTGCCGATTGTGATGCTTCACCAAATCGTTTTGCATTCTTTTCAGTACGTAAAATCGCAGATTCTGCCATATAGATTTCAATTAAAATATCTGCAGCAGCAATTAATAATTGTTGGTGTTCTTCTAAATCTTGTCCATATTTTTGAACTGCGCCACCTGCAACCATTAAGAATGTCTTTTTAAGCTTTTTAATCATTTCTTTTTCTTCTGAAAATAGCTCTGAATAATCTGGTGTCTCAAAAGAAGGTATACCCATTAATTCCTCCTGTACAGCTTGTGCAGGACCTAATAAATCTACATGGCCTTTCATTGCCTTTTTAACTAGCATACCAACAGATAGCATTCTGTTAATTTCATTAGTGCCTTCGTAAATCCGAGCTATACGTGCATCTCTCCAGGCTGCTTCCATAGGAGTTTCTTCAGAGAATCCCATTCCACCAAATATTTGAATACCTTCATCTGCACAATTTTGCACATCTTCAGATACGGCTACTTTTAGGATAGAACATTCAATAGCATACTCTTCAACCCCTTTAAGCTCTGCTTCCTGATGTGAGTTACCAGCCGCTTCTCTCAAAGCTATGCGATCTTCGATATTTTTTGCTGCTCTGTATGTGGCAGATTCACCAGCATATGCGCTGGCTGCCATCTCAGCTAATTTGGTTTTAATTGCACCAAAATCTGCAATTGGAGTTTTAAACTGTTTACGTTCGTTAGCATATTGAACAGCAGTAGTCAATATCCGTCTTTGAGAATCTAAACAAGCAGCAGCTAATTTTATTCGGCCAACGTTTAGTGCGTTCATGGCAATTTTAAATCCTTCTCCACGACCCGCTAACATATTATCTGCAGGAACAATCGTATCATTAAAAAATACCTGACGCGTAGAACTTGCTCTAATACCCAATTTGTGCTCTTCTTCACCGAGTGTGATTCCATTTGGATTTTCAGAATCATACTCTACTATAAATCCAGTGATGTTTTTGTCGTCTTCTATACGAGCAAAGACAATCATTAAACTACAGAAACCCGCATTTGAAATCCACATTTTTTGCCCATTAATTTTATAAGATTTTCCATCTTCAGAAAGCTGCGCCGTAGTTTTACCAGAGTTGGCATCTGATCCTGCACCTGGTTCTGTTAAGCAATAAGCTCCAA
>JABDKL010000156.1 GCA_013002225.1 Winogradskyella sp. | reverse complement strand
CGGTTAGGCTATGGTTTCGTAGCGGAATAGTTCGGCAGAACTCTTCCGCCGTAGCCCGATTCATAGCTGCAAGATAGGAATTTTCGGCAGAAAATTCCGCCGCAATGAATTATAGGCATTGTTAGCTGCAGTGTTTTTATTTTACGCGCTTTCCGTTTGGTCAACTTTTTCCGGTCTGCTTTTCAGTCCGCCGTTGTTTGAGCAGGCGTGCGACGCAGATTTCAACGGCACGGATTTGGCGGACGGAAAACAAGTCCGACGTCAAACATGGTTTTCAGTAGTTGAGTTTTTTGGATTTATCTGACTTAAAATTCTAAAAAAAAATCGCGGAAAAAGAAGCTGGCAAAAGTTTGCGAAGTGCATTGCAGCTAACTGGTTATATGTGGATAAATATACGCTTTATCCTAAGTTATTTTCGGGATAAGAGGAATTCTTGTTCCTCTTTATCCTATCTCTTCCATGGTATGATAGACGTTTTGTACATCGTCATCTTCCTCTAGCTTTTCTAATAACTTTTCTACATCTGCAGCTTGTTCAGCACTTAGCTTTTTTGTGACTTGTGGTATACGCTCAAAGCCTGAGGAAATAATTTCTATATTATTTTCTTCTAGATACGATTGTATGTTACCAAAACTTTCAAAAGGTGCGTAGATCATTACACTGGTTTCTTCGTTGCCATCTGCATCTTCATCAGTATCTTCAAAAATTTCTTCGACGCCAAAATCTATCAATTCAAGTTCCAGTTCTTCCAGATCCAGATTGTCGCCTTTAATTTTAAAATTACAGGTATGATCAAACATAAAAACAACCGAACCTGAGGTGCCTAAACTACCATCTGTTTTATTAAAGTAAGATCTTACATTAGCAACCGTACGCGTGTTATTATCTGTTGCAGTCTCAATAAGTACTGCTATACCGTGTTGTGCATAGCCCTCAAACACCACCTCTTTATAGTCGCCCTGGCTTTTGTCACTAGCACGTTTTATGGCGCGTTCTACATTGTCCTTAGGCATGTTTACAGCTTTGGCATTCTGTATTACCGCACGTAATCGTGAGTTACTGTCTGGATCTGGTCCGCCTTCTTTAACAGCCATGACAATATCTTTGCCTATACGTGTAAAAGCCTTGCTCATTGCAGACCAACGCTTCATTTTTCTTGCTTTTCTAAATTCGAAAGCTCTTCCCATTAATAATTTATTTAGTTCCCAACCTAATGGGAATTAGTTAACTTGATTTATATAATCTGTAATTAGTGCCTCTAACATTTGAGTGATAAAGCCTCGCAAATTTAAAAAAAAATGAAATTGAACCTAATCGTCAAATCCAACTAAATGTTAATATAAAAAGGTACTAAAATGTGAAACTACTATAAGTAATCAGCCTTACTCATCGGCCTCTACAATAGCTTCAATAGCTTCTGCGAGTTTAAAGTCTTTATTGGTAACGCCATCTGCATCGTGAGTCGACAGAGAAATTTTTAGAACGTTATATACATTACTCCAGTTAGGATGATGGTTCTGGGCTTCGCACTCAAATGCAATTCTGCTCATTGCACTAAAGCAGTCCTTAAAATTGTCGAACTCTAACTCTACATGGATCGCATTATCGTAATAATCCCATTCTGGGAAGTGAAGTAATTTTTTTTCTATGGTTGCTTCGTCTAATTTCATAATTATTGAATTGATTACCCTAAATTTAAGAAAATACTAGCGTGAAACAAGCTTATTTTTGAAGTTCTTCTAAAACGGTCTGGCTCGTGATTTGAAGATGTTTTGGTAGTCTGTTAAATTTTGGCAAAACGGCTAGATAACGATCTTCGTTCGTGGTAAAAACCTGTTTTAATACCACTTGTTTAGAGGCTATAAAACTTAGGATATGCTTTACAAACTCATCGTGGTGCACCAGGTCAGTGCTGCCCAGATGAAATACGCCAGATTTATTCCTGTTAATGATATAATGAATTTGTTGCGTTACTTTTTTATCTAAAGTCACATTCATTATTAGATTAGGAAATACCTCCACGGATTCGTTTTCTGCTATGAGTTGTTTTATATCTTGTATACGTGGACAGTTAATTCCAAAAACCATTGGCAACCTTAGTACTGCGACCTGTTTTGATGGTAGGCGCAACAGCATATTTTCTATTTTAATTTTAAAATGCCCATAAATACTATGGCTTAAGGTTTTGTCTAATTCGTAGCTTGGATATTTACTATAGGCATCGAAGGCATTTGCCGAAGAAAGAAAGATGATCTTTGTACCAAATTGCTGAGCGTATTCTGTAATATGCTGGTGCGCTATGGTTTGCGCATGAAAATCGCCTCGTAAGGCGGAAACAACGATTGTAGGTTTACAGACCTGTAAGATCTCATAAACATCGTCTTTTTCAACATTGTAATGAAAAAATTGTTTGTTGGTAGTAAATTCTTTTTTAGGAGTACGGTAGGTGCCAAACGTTCTAAAATAGGGACCGAGTTCCTTATAAATGGCGTTGCCAATATAACCGCTTCCGCCTAAAATTAGTATACGATGTTTATTTAGATTCCGTTTCATTAATCGTGCTTCTCCCTTAGCGTAAAGGTTTTACCCCTTGTAAAATGGTAACTTTACCACCGTTGCCGGAATAGCATTTTTGCGTACCTGTATATGTATTTTACTTCCAACTTTAGAAAAAACAGTTGGTACGTATCCTAATCCGATGCCAATGCCCAAACTAGGACTCATGGTTCCGGAAGTTACATTGCCTATAGTATTTCCATTGCCATCCACGATATCGTAACCCTGGCGTGGTATCCCTCTTTCATCAAGTTTAAAAGCAACTAACTTGCGTTCTGGAGTACGTTCCTTTTCGGCTTGTAATGCTTCGCTATTTGTAAAATCCTTGTTGAATTTACATACCCAGCCTAAACCAGCTTCGATGGGAGACGTTGTATCGTCTATATCATTACCATATAAACAATAACCCATTTCTAAACGCAAAGTGTCCCTTGCCGCCAAGCCTATAGGTTTAATCCCAAAATCTGCGCCAGCTTCCATCACTTTATCCCAAACTTGTTTTACTTCAGAATTTTTACAATAGATTTCAAAACCACCACTACCTGTGTAACCCGTTGCAGAAATTATAACATGTTCTATACCCGCAAAATCACCGACAACAAAGTTGTAAAATTTAATTTCAGATAAGTCATGGCTCGATAGCGATTGCATGGCTTCAACAGCTTTTGGCCCTTGTATGGCGAGTAGGGAATACGCCTCACTAAGATCGCGCATGTCTGCACCAACATCATTTTTAGAGGCAATCCAGTTCCAGTCTTTTTCGATGTTACTGGCGTTAACGACAAGTAAATACGTTTCGTCTTTTATTTTATAAATAATAAGGTCATCTACAATTCCGCCATCATCGTTAGGCAAACAACTATATTGTGCTTTTCCTATTTCTAGTTTAGAGGCATCATTGCTAGAAACTTTCTGAATCAACTCCAAAGCATTTGGTCCTTCAATTAAAAATTCGCCCATATGAGACACATCAAAAACGCCTACAGCATTGCGTACAGTTTCGTGTTCTATATTTACACCTTCGTACTGTACTGGCATATTATAACCAGCAAATGGAACCATTTTAGCGCCTAATGCAATGTGAGTAGAGGATAGTGCAGTGTCTTTCATTATGAGTTGTTTTTATTTTTAACTGTGCAAAATTACATATTTTTTTAAGTCTTATCTGTTAATTAAATATCCAAATTTAAGTGCTTCATCATAAGGTTGTATTTAATTATGCTTAATAGTGATAGCGTTAATTCTTTTATCGATGCCATTATATTAAATTCAATTTTTTAAAGACTTTAGTAGTATTAACTATAAAATTGATATTATGAATACGGAATTAAAAAACAATATTAAAATTTTACAACAATGTGTAGTGGATTGCCGTAAATGCCTTACTGAAATGGCAGGAACAGAAAGTTTTAATGATTGTCCGTTGTGCTGCATACAATGTATAGACGCCTGTGAGGTGGTTATAAAAATGATAACCTCCAAAAGCAACTACATGAAACAATATGCATTACTATGTGCAGAGATCTGTGATTATTGTGCAGACCACTGTGATGAGCATAGCCACGAACATTGTAAACTATGTGCAAAAACATGTAGAGAATGTGCTAAGGCATGTAGAGATTTAGCAGCATAGTTAAATCTAAAAATCTAAAAGCCAATCGTCAACGTCTGTATCTTCAGAGCCGTGTAATACCGAAATGTCTCCAGTAGATTCAAATATAACGGCTTTAACTTCAGAGCGCTCTATGACATTGGCTTCTCTAAGTTTGGCTTTAAGGTCGGACATGGTGACTTTACATTTTTCCAAACTACCTTCAATAATTTCACCATCTCTCATCAGTAGCGTGGGTTTGTTATCTATTATTTGTTTAATAAAATTCCAACGTCTGGCGTGAGCAACCAGCATTTGTATGGCATATATTCCTACTAATCCTGCGATACCATTTTGGAGCGAAACAGACTTTGAAATAATTACAGTAGCCATTACCGAACCAATGGCTACAGTCATAGCAAAATCGAAACTAGACATCTTAGAAAAGCTGCGTTTACCACTAATTCTGGTAAGCAATACTAAAGCTACATAAATACCAATGCTGGTAAGTATTATAGCAATTAAACTCTCGGATGTTGTAGAAAACCATTCTTTCATATTAATTCTTTTTTAGTTGATTTTTAGCGCGGTCTAATTCACCTTTAGATGGGGCTTCTACTTCTTGCTCTTTCGCCTTGTGTGGCTCTAAAGTAAATTCACCATATACAGGAAAATGATCAGAAGACGTTTCATTAAAAGTTTTATAATTTATAAATCTAAATTCTTCAGTACAAAATATATGGTCTAAAGGCCATCGTAATAAAAACTTTTGCGCGTTATAAGTACTATATAAGCCACGACCCACTCTTGGATCTAAAGTTTTACTAACATCTTTAAATAAGGTAGTAGTTTCTGACCATGGCACATCATTAAAATCTCCGATTACAATAGTCGGATATTTGGAGTCGTTAACCTCTAGTGCAACCTTCATCATTTCGGCATCCCTATCCGTAGACATTGGGTTGTGTTGAGGCATTGGTGGTGTAGGATGGATAGCATGTAATTTTATGGTATCTCCTGATCTCATGATTACTTTTGTATGAATGGACGGGATATCGTCTTTGACTAAAAATTCTAAACGTGGATCCACCAACTCTAATTTAGAATATAATAACATTCCGTAGGTGTTATCTAAAGGATATTCAACTTTATATTTATAATCGTTAGATATAGCATTGGTAATCGCTCTTTGCCAACGTTTATTAGCTTCCGTAAACACCATAATATCTGCTTTGGACGAATTTATCGCATTTATAATTTTTTCAGTATCCTCATTGTCCTGATACACATTGGACGTTAATAAACTAATAGAAGTCTTTGCATTTGGAGAGGCATCTAACATTTCTGTACTTGCAAATGTGGTATGCGGATAAATTTTTATGAATTGAAAACCAAAACAAGCAAGAAGCACCATAATAAAGATATAATCGCCCACATTCTTAAAATCGAACTTAATAAAATAAACGACTATGGCCAGAGCTGTAAGAAAGGTTAATTGCACATGTGGGAAATCAAAAATCCTAACCCACCAATAATCCACTGCAATTAGCGGAGCAATAGTAATTAATATGGCAAAAACACCGAATCCAATGAGAACGTATTTTAAATTCATAATGATGATTAGTTTTAGTTATGACCTCAAATTATATAAAAAATTGAAGTTATACAATTGAATTAGGGATACGAGCTAATTCTATTTTCTATTGCGTTAATGATTATTTTAATATACCTTCAATTTTGAAAAAAAAGAATCCCAATGGCTATACTTGGTAATATAATTAAAGGTGTAATTAATCTTAAAGACACACTGACTCCAGAGAAAAATCCCGTTGAAGAGCAGGAAAAAGTACTCCGTAGCTTATTAGATACAGCAAAGGATACGCAATTTGGAAAACATTATGATTTTAAAAATATACTTAATGCTGAGCATCCAAAAAAAGCATTTGCAGCCACAGTACCCTATTTTGATTATAATAAAATTAATAAGGAGTGGTGGCATAAACTTCATGAGGATGAAACGGATGTCACCTGGCCAGGAAGTCCGTCCTATTTTGCACTGAGTTCTGGTACTACAGGTAAAACAAGTAAAAGGATTCCTGTTACAGACCAAATGATCGAAGCAATTAGAGAATCTGGTATAAAACAGGTTTTTGCATTAAAGAATTTTGACCTGCCAGCAGATTTTTTCGAAAAGGAGATCATGATGCTTGGTAGTTCTACAGATCTGGATGAGCGTAAAGACCATCTTGAAGGAGAAATAAGCGGGATTACAGCAAGTAACATTCCCTCGTGGTTTAGAAGCTATTA
Organism: Winogradskyella sp.; assembly: GCA_013002225.1. GTDB lineage: Bacteria > Bacteroidota > Bacteroidia > Flavobacteriales > Flavobacteriaceae > Winogradskyella. Next base: position 4,391 of record JABDKL010000156.1, on the reverse strand, counting down.
TAAGCCAGGAGAGGAGATTGCAAAAATCGATGATTGGGATGATCGCGTACAGCGTATAGCAGAACGTGCCAACGATTGGGATATTGGTGCCTTAAGCGGTATTCCATCCTGGATTGAGTTGATGTTGCAGAAGGTGATAGATCACCATAATTTAAAAACAATTCATGATATCTGGCCTAATCTAAAGGTATATACTTCTGGTGGTGTCGCATTTGGACCTTACGAGAAAAGCTTTAATGCACTTATGGGAAAACCTGTAACGGTTATAGATACTTACTTAGCGTCAGAAGGTTATATTGCTACGCAAGTAAGACCAGAAACTGATGCCATGCAACTAAATACAGATAGTGGAATTTATTTCGAGTTCGTACCCTTTAAACCCGAATATATAAAACAAGATGGCTCATTAAGTGATGATGCACCATCTATAACCTTAGAGGAGGTAGAATTAGATCAGGATTATGTATTACTTATTAGCACTGTAAGTGGTGCCTGGCGCTACCTCATTGGAGATACTATTGAATTTACAGATATTGAACGTGCGGAAATTAAAATCACTGGTCGAACTAAGTTTTTTCTAAATACAGTCGGATCTCAGCTTTCCGTAAATAAAATGGATGCCGCCATGCGCGTGTTAGAAGATGAATTTGATACGACCATTCCCGAATATACCATTTGTGCAAAACGTGGTGAGGATGGTGAATTTTATCATTTTTGGTATTTAGGGTCAGAACTTACGGATGTTGACGAATCCTCAGTCGCAGAGACCTTGGATAATGCACTAAAGGCCGCCAATAAAAATTATAAAGTAGCGCGTAGTAAGGCACTTCATGGTGTCAAAGTAAAAATAGTAACTCCTGAAAATTTTTATGACTGGAATGAAAGAAATAAGAAAAAAGGGGGACAGGTAAAAATGGAACGGGTCATGGGTGAGGATAAATTTGGGGAGTGGGAGTCCTTTGTTAAATCGTCGAATGGTTAATCTTTAGAAGCTTGTGCTTCACGGTGCTCTACGAGTTCCATTATCTCTTCTGGCGACAAGTAATACTTAAGAATTCGATCCTTGTAATTTTGGTCAATATTGGCATTGTTAAGAATAAAATCTTTTGTTTTTAAGATGTATTTCTCCATCCCATGCGCCACTGCAAAACTATCTGCAGCACGTTCGGCTTCTACAATGTGGCTATCAGATAAAACGTATTTTATTCCGAACCAGATAAGGTTTAATTTGCTGCGATTTTCGTAATCCATAATATGGCCTAATTCATGTCCAATCCACCCAATAAAAATATCACTTGGCATATCACGAGTAGAAAACTCTTTATCTGATATCTTAAATGTTTCACTTATTAATATAACATAAGACCTGTTTTTTCTGCTTCTAAAAAAACTTCCAAATGTAGGTTGGGCCTGCATGGTCGACTTCTTAATATTCTTCTTGAATCGTACCTTGATCCGTGACGCGTTAAGTGAAGGGTAATACGATAAAGCTGTATTAACTTCCTTTACAATTGATTTTGGTATAGAGTGTTGTGCTGTCATAGTAGAATAAAGGAAAAATAGCAATATTAAAGTAAAATGTCTCATGGTATTCATAGAAATTAATAATAAGACTATTGCGTCAAATTAGCAACAATTTTAAATCCTATATTTCCTTAGAATTAATCACTTTTAAAATAATTTAAAAATAGCTATTAATTGTAGCAATTAAAAGCTATAATATATAGTATCTTTATGGTTTAATATTTAACACGTCGGAGGATTACCTATTGTCTTTTCAAAGAACCCAGGAAAAATTAAAAATTTTAGCAGATGCCGCAAAGTACGATGTTTCATGTTCGTCCAGCGGAAGTAAAAGGGCGAATACCAATAAAGGTATTGGTGATGCCACAGGAATGGGCATATGCCACTCCTATACTGAGGATGGTCGTTGTGTTTCCCTTTTAAAAATTTTACTTACCAATCATTGTATTTTCGATTGTGCCTATTGTGTCACCCGCAAAAGTAATGATATTAAAAGAGCAGCTTTTAAAGTCCAGGAAGTTGTTGACCTAACTATAAACTTTTATCGAAGGAATTATATAGAAGGCTTATTTCTTAGTTCCGGTATATTTAAGAATGCAGATTATACCATGGAACGTTTGGTTGCGGTGGCAAAAAAATTACGTACCGAAGAAAACTTTAATGGTTATATACATCTCAAATCTATTCCTGGTGCTTCTGATGAGCTCATGCGCGAAGCTGGACTTTACGCAGATCGCCTAAGTGTTAATATTGAAATCCCAACAGAACAGGGGCTTAAACAACTGGCTCCAGATAAAAAGCGGGAAGATTTTATAAAACCAATGGTTAAGGTCAAAAATGAAATCATTCAGTATAAGGCAGAGAAAAAGATCATTAAAAGCACGCCTAAATATGCACTTGGAGGGCAAAGCACGCAAATGATTATTGGTGCCAGTGGTGAGAATGATTTTCAGATCATGCAAACCTCAAATCATTTTTATAAAAACTATAATTTAAAACGTGTATATTATTCTGGTTATGTGCCTATAAGTTACGATGATAGGCTTCCTAAAATTGGAAGTGAGGTTCCTATGCTTAGAGAAAACAGACTCTATCAAACGGACTGGCTTATGCGATTTTATGGGTTTGATGTTAGCGAAATACTTAACGAGCAACATCAGCATCTGGATTTAGATGTAGATCCTAAATTGAGCTGGGCTCTAAGAAATCTGCATGAATTTCCTATAGACGTGAATACGGCTGATAAAGCGTTATTAGCACGTGTGCCTGGTCTTGGGATGAAATCGGTTTATAAAATTCTTAATGCTAGACGCTTTCGACGACTTAATTGGGAGCATCTCAAAAAAATTGGTGTAGCTTTAAACAGAGCTCAATATTTTATGGTGTGCGATAGTAATCAGTTTGAACGCCGTGACTTAACTTCAGAAAAGATCAAAGGTTTAATTCTTCAAAACTCCACGAGTAAATATCGCAATAGTTTAAGTAATCAATTAAATTTATTTAGCTAAATGCAATCTCAGACCTATATATATGATGGTACTTTTGATGGGTTTTTAACTGCTGTTTTTCATGTATTTGAATTTAAACTCAAAACGGTTAATATTCAAAACGAATGTGTTCAACAACATGGTTTATTCTCTGAAAATGAAACTATTACTACGGACGAAAAAAAAGCAAATCGCGTGTGGGTAGGTTTAAAGAAACAACTGTCTGTGCGAGGTCGTTTTCAACTGTATTATGCATTTTTGAGTGAAAAAGAAGGGATTGAAAATGTACTGCTCGATTATATACGATATGCATTTACAAAAACAAATGCAGATAAGGATTTTGCCCATCCTTCGGTATTAAAGGTGGCACAAATAGCAAAAATGGTAGGCCGGGAAAAGCACCGAATGGAAGCTTTTGTAAGATTTAAATTAACCCAAGATGAGATTTATTTTGCAAATATTGAGCCCGACTTTAATGTGCTTCCTTTAATAGAAAAACATTTTAAAAGACGTTACGCCGACCAAAAATGGATGATCTATGATATCAAAAGGCACTATGGTTTGTTTTACAATTTAGATAAGGTTGAAATTATCGAAATGCAGTTTCCTGAGCATTTCGATTTTACAAAAACCAGTACCGATATTTTTGCAGCCCAAGAATTTGAATTTCAAACCCTCTGGCAGGATTATTTTAAGGCTACAAATATAAAATCCAGAAAAAACATGAAGCTGCATATTCGCCATGTTCCGAAACGCTACTGGAAATACCTTAGTGAAAAACTACCTAGCTAGATTTAAGTTTTTTTACATACGCTTCTGCCCAATCTTCTATTCTCGGACCGAAACATTCTAGAATGGCATCTACACCAATGACACTTCCTTTTGCCAATCGTCCTAAAACAGCAATTGAAACATCTGGCTTATCATCAGCGGTTTTAACAAAACCATTTTTTCTGGTTTCAATTCCTAAATCTGAATGAATAGGCTGAATAAGGTCATGACTCAATAATTTTTGAATAATCTCCGAGTTGATCTCAAGAAGTTTAGGTGCGTCCAACACGCTATTAACCATTACTGTAGAAGTACTTATGGAGTCATCACCATTTTTAAGTCGCCAACCATCTTCAGTTAAGCTAATATCAGGATCCTCAACAAAATCCAGCGTTACAATTTGCGCGTCTACTAAGGCTAATAATTGCTGCATACTTTCAATGGGTGGCCCGTAAGAAAAGCGCTTGCTACGCTCGTCTAAGGTAATTACCTTTTTTATAATTTGTTTCTTTACCTGCGCATGCGAAAATGCTTCATATAAAGACGGCTGACAATGCCTCCAGACCTGCCAAACGCAATAGTCCAAACTAACTTTGGCATTTCCCAGTG
>JABDKL010000155.1 GCA_013002225.1 Winogradskyella sp. | reverse complement strand
AGGAATTTACACTACACCCTAAACCTGGTACTGAGATAACTGTTCAACTGCATAAAACGAGTTTAACACTTCCTATTGTAGGTGGGGAAAACGCGTTTAACGCAGCACAAAATTAATTTTTATCCTCAAGTAATGGTACAAATCGGAATTCACCGAGCTCATGCTTTTCGAATTCCTTTGGTCCTTTTCTAATAAATAAGGTCATGACCTGTACCTCATCACCAACTGGGATTACAAGTCTGCCTCCAATCTTTAATTGGCTAAGCAATGGGTTTGGCACAAATGGTGCTCCAGCAGTAACAATTATGCCGTCAAAAGGTGCTTCTTCAGGTAACCCTTTATAGCCATCGCCAAAAATAAGTTTCTTAGCACGATAGCCTATTTTAGGTAAAAATTTAGAAGTTTTCTTAAAAAGTTCCTGTTGGCGTTCTATACTATACACTTTAGCACCTAATTCTATAAGTACAGCGCATTGGTAACCACTGCCAGTACCTATTTCAAGTATTTTTTGGCCAGGTTTAATTTGTAATAATTCCGATTGAAAGGCAACTGTATAGGGTTGCGAAATTGTTTGATCTGCAGCAATAGGAAATGCTTTATCCTGGTAAGCGTGATCAATAAAACCAGAATCCATAAATAGATGCCTCGGAATTTTACCAATAGCTTTTAATACGGCTTTATCCGTAATACCTTTATTAACAAGAATTTCAACCAATTGTTGACGCATACCTTGATGCTTAAATGTATCTTTCAAGACGAATAGTTTAGTTAAGGCTAAATTAATTGAAAGAAGTGCAAGTTCAAAGTCAAGAATAGAAGTTTATGCAATTATTAAATTCTCACTAATTTATAGGCACTTTTTTATATTTCTGAAGCAAAACAACTATTTTTGTTAAAAACGGAAAAAACATGCTAAAAGCTGGTGTTCTTGGTGCGGGTCACTTAGGTAAAATTCATTTAAGGCTACTTAATCAATCTGATAAATATGAACTCGTAGGCTTCTATGATGCAGATCCAGAAAATGCTAAACGTGTAGTAGAAGAATTTGGCTATACTTATTTCGATACTATCGATGCTCTAATTGACGCAGTAGATGTTGTAGACATTGTAACTCCTACCCTTTCGCACTACGACTGTGCTAAACAAGCCATAAAAAAAGGAAAACACATTTTTATAGAAAAACCTATTACAAATACGGTTGAAGAAGCAGAAACTATTAGAACTTTAGTTGCAGAGCATGGAGTTAAAGGTCAGGTAGGACATGTTGAGCGTTTCAATCCTGCTTTTATTGGTGTAAAGGACAAGATTGAGAACCCAATGTTTATTGAAACACACCGTCTGGCAGAATTTAATCCTCGTGGGACTGATGTACCAGTGGTTTTAGATTTAATGATCCATGACATTGATATAATACTTAGCGTGGTTCAATCTCCAGTTAAACATATATCAGCAAGTGGTGTATCAGTAGTCAGCGAAACACCAGATATCGCGAATGCTCGTATTGAGTTTAAGAATGGTTGTGTCGCAAACCTAACCGCTAGTCGTATTTCTTTAAAAAATATGCGTAAAACACGTTTTTTTCAGAAAGATGCGTATATCTCAGTAGATTTTCTGGAAAAAAAGTGCGAGGTCGTTAAAATGAAAGATGCACCAGAGCAACCTGGAGATTTTGATATGATTCTGCAAAATGCTGAAGGTATCAAAAAGCAAATTTATTTTGATAACCCTGAAATTCATGCCAACAATGCAATTTTGGATGAGTTAGAGAGTTTTGCTGTTGCGATAAATAATGACACAAAGCCAATTGTAACCTTGCATGATGGTACTGAAGCATTACGGGTTGCAACCATGATCATAAATCAGTTTTAACAAAAGATGCCTGAGGTTCTCGAAGGCATTTACATATTAATAGAATATATAACGGTCTCCTTGAGAACCTGAGACCAAAACAATAGAATTTTTTTTTGATGAAAAACGTAGCAGTAATAGGAGCAGGTACTATGGGGAACGGAATTGCCCATACCTTTGCCCAATCTGGATTTAAAGTACAACTTATCGATATTAGTGAAGCATCACTAAAAAAAGGAGTTGAAACCATTTCTAAGAATTTAGACAGGATGGTGTCTAAAGAAAAAATCACTGAAAAAGATAAAAACGAAACATTAGAAAACATTACCCTTCATACCAGTATTGAAGAAGGTGTTGAATATGCAAGTTTAGTTGTAGAAGCTGCGACTGAAAATGTAGATCTAAAACTTAAGATTTTTAAGCAGTTAGATGAAGCTTGTCCAGAGGAAACTATTTTAGCTACTAACACTTCTTCGATCTCAATAACTCAAATAGGGTCTGTGACCTCTCGCCCAGATAAGGTAATTGGTATGCACTTTATGAATCCAGTGCCAATCATGAGATTAGTTGAAATTATTCGCGGTTATAATACCAGTGATGAGGTGACAAGCACGATTATGGAATTATCTAAAACTTTAGGTAAAACACCAACTGAGGTAAATGATTATCCAGGTTTTGTGGCTAATCGCATACTTATGCCAATGATAAATGAATCTATAGAAACCTTATATAATGATGTCGCAGGCGTTCAAGAAATAGATACAGTAATGAAATTAGGAATGGCACATCCTATGGGCCCTTTACAGTTAGCTGATTTTATTGGTTTAGACGTATGCCTATCTATATTAGAGGTCATGTACAATGGTTTCAAAAACCCTAAGTACGCACCATGTCCATTACTGGTAAATATGGTAAGAGCTGGCAAATTGGGTGTAAAATCGGGAGAAGGATTTTATGACTATTCAGAAAGCCGCAAAGCAGAAAAGGTTTCCAGTCAGTTTTCCAAGTAAAAAATGGCAAAAATAATTCCATTTAAAGCAGTTAAACCTACACGAGCAATTGTTGGCTTAGTTGCAGCACGCCCTTATCAAAGCTATACTGTTGATGAGCGCGATTCGCGAATGGATTATAATCCCTACAGCTTTTTACATATTGTAAATCCAGGATACAAATACGATTTAGAGGTAACGGGTGAAGAACGTTATAAATTAGTTAAAAATCGCTACGAGGAATTTAAAGAAGATGGTGTCTTTGTAACGGACGATAAACCTTCGCTTTATGTCTATAAAATTGTGAATAGATATGGACAGGAGTTCAGTGGAATAATTGCTGCAACAAGCGCAGAAGATTATGAGAATGACATTATAAAAAAACATGAGGACACAATTGCTAAACGAGAGCAAACTTTTAAAACCTATTTGCAAACCGTTGGTTTTAATGCAGAACCAGTGCTTCTTACCTACCCTGAAAACGATGTAATCTCAGAAATTGTAAAGGAGACTCAAAAAGAATATGCAGAATTTGAGTTTACTATGACGTATAGGGACACGCATTATTTATGGAAAATTACTAATGATGAAACCATAAGAACCATACAGGCCGAATTTAACAAAATACCTACTGTTTATATTGCAGATGGGCACCATCGGTCATCTTCGTCTTTCTTGCTCTACAAGGATGAAAAGAAAAAAAATCCCAATCATTGCGGTACAGAGCCATATAATTACTTTATGTCTTATCTAATACCAGAATCAGACCTCGTGATCCAGGAGTTTAATCGGTTAATTAAAGACTTAAATGGATTAACTAAAGAAGAGTTTTTAATACAATTAGATGAAACCTACCGCATAGAAAACCGAGGCCAAATGCCATATTCACCTTCAAAGCCACACCATTTTAGTATGTATTTAGAAGGTGAATTTTATTCACTTTACCTGCGTAAAACAAATTATAACTTTGAAAACGCTTTGGATAAACTGGATGCGCAATTACTTTTTAAAACCATCTTACAACCTATTCTAGGCATTACTGATCTTAGAAACGATAATAGAATAGAATATGTTAATGGCAGGCACGAGATGATTACGATCAAAAGTAGTGTAGACAGCGGTAAGTTTAGAGTAGGATTTGGTATGTGTCCCGCTACTGTAGAACAAATGAAACAAATTGCAGATGAGGGCTTAAAAATGCCACCAAAAAGCACTTATATTTTACCAAAATTAAGAAGCGGAATTACTATTTATGAGTATTAAAGAAAATTTACTACAAATTAAGTCATCAATCCCGGAGCACGTACAACTTGTTGCTGTTTCTAAAACAAAACCCGTTGCAGACCTCATGGAAGCGTATGAAGCCGGACAACGTATTTTTGGAGAAAACAAAATACAGGAAATGGCCGAAAAGTTTGAGAATATGCCTAAGGACATTGAATGGCATATGATTGGTCACGTACAGCGCAATAAGGTAAAATATATGGCCAAATTTGTGAAATTAATACATGGTGTAGATAGTTTAAAATTAGTTAAGGAAATAAATAAGCAAGCAAAAAAACATGATAGGATTATTGATTGCCTATTACAGATAAAGATCGCGGAGGAAGATAGTAAATTTGGTATGTCCGTTACAGATGCTTCTTCCCTTCTTAATTCAGAAGCCTTTTCGGCTTTAGAAAATATTCAAATTACAGGATTAATGGGCATGGCAACCTTTACGGAAAATATGCAACATGTGGAGAGAGAATTTAAATTCTTAGAAACCACATATAATAACTTAAAAACAATTCGATCTTCAAATTGTAATATGCAAATCCTCTCAATGGGGATGAGCGGTGATTATGAATTAGCCATATCCTGTGGTAGTAATATGATTCGGGTAGGAAGTAGTATCTTTGGCGCTAGAAATTATTAAAAATAACTAAACATTTTAGAGTATTTATACAATATTAGACATAGAAACTACTGGTGGTAAGTATAATGAAGAGGGTATTACAGAAATTGCAATTTATCAATTTGATGGCCATAAAGTTACCGATCAATTTATATCTTTAGTTAATCCAGAGCGTGAAATTCAACCCTTTGTAGTTAACCTTACAGGCATTAACTCAAACATGCTAAAGAATGCTCCTAAGTTTTATGAAGTAGCTAAACGAATAGTTGAGATAACTGAGGATTGTATTTTAGTAGCACATAACGCTTCCTTTGATTATAGAATTTTGAAGACGGAGTTTAAACGTTTAGGTTTTCCATTTAAGCGTAAAACCCTTTGTACTGTAGAGCTATCAAAATCTTTGATACCAGATATGGAATCTTACAGTTTGGGCAAACTTACAAGAGCACTTGGTATACCTGTAAGTGACAGACATAGAGCAAACGGTGATGCCATGGCAACAGTGAAGCTCTTTAAGATGTTATTAAACAAAGACACGGATAAGTCTATCATAAAAGATGCTGTTAAGATTGAGCAAAAATCAAAAATAGCACCAAATTTAAGAGAAATTATAGACGAGTTACCAAGTGATACAGGGGTTTATTATATACACGATGCCAACGGAAGTATTATATATATTGGCAAGAGTAATAATATTAAAAAACGTATTACTCAACATTTTACCAATAGTAATTCCAAATCTAAGAAAATTCAGTTGCAGGTAGCTTCTGTAAGCTATGAAAAAACTGGTAGTGAATTGGTGGCACTTTTAAAGGAAAGTGAAGAAATTAAAATCAACAAACCCCTTCATAATCGCGCCTTAAAACGAAGTAAATTTACCCAAGGCCTCTACAGTTTTGTTGACGATAAGGGGTACGTAAATTTAAGAGTGCGGCAGATTAAACAGAATGAAAAACCAATTACCACATTTACCAACAGGCAAAGTGCTATATCGTTCTTAAATAGAATGGTAGAGACCTATGAATTATGTGATAAGCTAACTGGACTTTCAAAATCAGAATCGAGTTGTTTTAAACTAGGGATAGATGCCTGTAAAGGCGCATGCATTTCTAATGAAGAGCCAGCCGAATATAACAAAAGAGCTAATAGCGTAATTGCGCGTAATAGTTATGACAAAAAGGATATGATTCTTATAGATCGCGGCAGGGATGTAGATGAAAAAAGTGTTATTTTGATAGAGAATGGTATATTTAAGGGCATTGGCTTTTTTGATTTAAATCACCAGATTAATAACCGAGCCATACTGGAGTCTCTAATAACACCTATGAAGAATAATAGAGACACACAGCATATCATACAAAGCTATATGAGACGTAATAAAAAGCTTAAAGTTGTCGAGCTCTCTTAGTAGGCTTTCTTTTTGTAATTTTAATACATGGAAAAAACAAACAAACATAACTGGCGCACTAAGCTTTATGAGATAATTTATGAGGCAGATACGCATGCAGGTAAATTGTTTGATGTTATTTTACTTATTGCAATTTTGGCTAGTATTTTACTCGTAATGCTGGAGAGCATTAATAGTTTTGATGCCAAATACCATTCCTTTTTAAATATTGCAGAATGGGTCATTACCATTTTATTTACGATAGAATACATCATTAGAATTATTACTGTAAATAAACCATGGAAATACGTTACTAGTTTTTATGGTGTAGTAGATCTGCTTTCAACAATTCCAAAGTATTTATCTCTAATTTTTATTGGAACAAATGCTTTAGTTGCTCTAAGAGCTTTACGCTTGTTGAGGGTTTTTAGAATATTGAAGTTAGCGAGATACTTAGGTGCTTCAAATCAATTGGCAAGTGCCATTAAAGCCAGTAAAGCTAAGATTTCGGTCTTTCTGTTTGCTGTTATGATTGCAGCAGTAATTTTTGGTACAATTATGTATCTGGTAGAGGGCGAAGAAAATGGATTTAATAACATTCCTAAAAGTGTCTATTGGTGTATAGTAACTCTTACAACAGTAGGTTTTGGAGATATTGCGCCACAAACTCCCTTAGGGCAATTTATTGCCACCATTATAATGATCTTGGGTTATGGTATTATTGCAGTACCAACTGGTATAGTTTCAGCCGAATATACGAAAGCCAGTAGCGATGATAAGAAAAAGTCTGAAAAAGAAAAGATTGCTCTCAATACGCAATGCTGTATCAATTGTCTTGCCGTAAAACATCAGGACGATGCTGAATTTTGTCATAAATGCGGTTGTAAATTACATCATGAATAAGATACTCATCTCTATTGTTGGACCTACAGCCATTGGCAAAACTGCATTAAGTATTAAGTTAGCTACTCATTTTAATACAGAAATTATTTCTGCTGACTCTCGTCAATTCTATAAAGAAATGAATATTGGTACCGCTGTACCTACAGAAGATGAGCTTACTGCAGCTCCACATCATTTTATTCAGCATAAATCAGTTCAGGAAAAATATAGTGTCGGTGATTTTGAGCGCGATGCCATATCAAAATTAAAAGTGCTACATCAAACCAAGGATATTGTTATAATGGTCGGTGGTTCTGGCTTATACGTTAAAGCCATAAAGGAAGGTTTAGACTATTTTCCTGACATTGATAGTAATGTGAGATTAAAACTCAATAAAGACCTAGAGGAAAAAGGGTTATCCGCTTTACAGGATCAATTAAAATCGTTAGATATAAAGGCTTACAATGCTATGGCTGTTGATAATCCTCATCGTGTTATTAGAGCCTTGGAAATTTGTTTGGGCACAGGCAAACCGTATTCTTCTTTTCTAACAAACACAAGCAAAAATAGGCCGTTTAGAACCATCACCATAGGACTCGAAGCCGATAGATCAGTAATGTATGACCGGATTAATCAACGTGTAGAGGCCATGATAGAAAATGGGTTGTTAGATGAAGTAAAAACATTACTACCATATAAACACCATAATGCTTTAAATACCGTTGGCTATAAAGAACTTTTTGCGTATTTCGAAGGAAGTATAACAAGTGATTTTGCAATATCAGAAATAAAAAAAAATACGAGGCGTTTTGCAAAACGACAACTTACATGGTTTAGAAAAGACCCTTCTATAAAGTGGTTTAATTACCTACAAGATCCTGCAGATATTATAACTTTCCTTGAGGATGAAATAAAAAAAAATCCAACTTCGTAAAGTTGGATTTTTTTTTTGCTTCTTTTTATTCCTTATTGTTGACAACCAATCTAAAGCCTTCACCATGTATATTTAAAATTTCTACATTTGGATCTGGTTTTAAATATTTACGAAGTTTGGCAATATATACATCCATACTACGTGATGTAAAGTAGTTATCATCTCTCCAAATTTTAGTAAGTGCTAACTCTCTAGGCATTAAATCATTCTCATGTAAAGCTAATAAACGTAACAGTTCATTTTCTTTTGGCGATAACTTGTTTGGCTCTCCACCATCGAACTTAAGGAAACGAAGTTTAGAATTTAGATCAAACCGACCAATTTTAAATTCAAACTGTTTACTATCTGCGATCGTATCAGTAGCCTTACGTTGCATAATAGCTTTTATCTTCATCAATAAGACTTCACTATCAAACGGTTTGTTTAAGTAGTCATCTGCACCAACCTTGTACCCTTTAAGCACATCTTCTTTCATTGCTTTCGCCGTTAAAAAGATTATTGGAACATCTGTGTTTTTTTCTCGAATCTCTTTCGCTAAGGTAAAACCATCTTTATAAGGCATCATTACGTCTAAAATGCACAGATCGTAATCGTCCTTTTTGAACTTCTCAAAACCTTCCATTCCGTTTTTGGCATGGACAACGTCGTAATCGTTCATCATTAAGTAATCTTTTAAGACGGTTCCAAAGTTTGGATCATCTTCTACCAAAAGAATTTTCTTGTTTTGTTCTTCCATAATTAGTTGTTATGATATTAACGGCATCTTTATAATAAAAGTACTGCCTTTTCCTTTTTCACTTTCTACTGAAATATGACCTTGATGGTCGTCTATTATTCGTTTTACATAGGCTAGTCCTAACCCATGTCCTTTTACATTATGTACATTTCCTGTATGTTCTCTATAAAATTTTTCGAACACACGCTTGGCCACCTGCTTTGACATTCCGTTGCCCTGATCTACGATTCTTATAATGATATTACTACCAACATTTTCTGTATAAACATCGATTTTAGGTTCATCGTCAGAATATTTAATCGCATTATCTAAAATATTTACAATCACGTTTGTAAAGTGAGTTTCATTAGCCAAAACTGATGATTTCACAGCTCCTAAATGCTTGTTAATATACCCATTTCTATCTTCTACAATAAGCTCTACATGAGTCATGGCATCCTCAATGATGTCATGTAATTTTAAACGCTCTTTACTGATATTAAGCTCATTTTTTTCGAGCTTAGATATACGCAACACATTTTCTACCTGTGCATGCATGCGCTTATTTTCGTCTTTAATCATGCCCAAATAACGTTTCACCTTTTCTTGGTCGTTAATAATTTTTGGGTTTTTTATTGAGTCTAAGGCCAAGTTTATAGTTGCAATTGGTGTCTTAAACTCGTGCGTCATATTATTAATGAAATCGGTTTTAATCTGTGATATTTGTCGCTGTTTAATTAACTGGTAAATAGCACTAGAGTATGCCAAAATGATTATCCCTGTAAATACAATAGAAAGAACAACCATCCATAATATAGATGATATTAAATACTTTTTCCGATCCGGAAAATCAACATATAATGCATAACCTCCTTCATTATTATTATCTAATAAGACGGGTATCCCGATAGTTGTTTCAGGGTTTTTACTGAAATTAAGAGTTTGCACTTTAGTTGCTAGATCGTCATCATAAATTGCGAATTCAAAATCTAATTTTACGCCTTCACTCTTTAATTCTTGCTCTAAAAGCGTTTGTACCTGTAACGGTGTTACCCTTTTATAAATTGGAACATCCTTTAACAATGTTTTAAATGTATTCTCATACATCTGCTTTCTTAACTCCGGCAAATTTGAATATTCAACTAAGGTCTGCTCTGGCGCAATATTTTTATTTCCGTCTAATTTTGAATTGTTGTAAATTTCTGTAACTCTATCGTTAGTAAAGTTGCTTAACTCTATACTATCTGGGTTTATTTCAAAGAACAGGGAAGGCACTTTAAAGCGCTCTTCTAATACAGTGTTACGATGTAAAATAGTCCTATCGTTTTCATCATCTTCTGCAGTTACATATAACTGCTGTATAAATGTTGAATCAGGTCCATTTGCCTGATTTAAATATGGCTGTATTAAACTATAATACTTTCTTACTTCATAACCTTCAATATCCCTAGACACGCGGCTAAGAGCACGCGTGACACTTAAGGTAAAATTCTTTTCTTCATTTTTTAAACTATTATTAATAAAAAATGATTGTACAAATATGATACCAATAAGAGACAAACTCATTAACACCACTAATAAGACGAATAGCTTTTTACCCATCAGCCAAATTTAACATTTTAACATTTAGTATAAATTAGGTTTAACCTTACATTAACACTAGTACCAAGTAGAATATATCTTATTTTTCAGAAATTGTTTCGTGTATCTCTAAGGCTTGTTGCTTCGCAGAATCTAGATTATTATTAGTAATAACAAAGTCTGATCTTTTACTTTTTTCTTCATCCAACAATTGATTTTTGATAATTGCTTCTATTTTTTCTACTGTCGAACGATCCCGATTTAACACACGTTCTATCCTTTTATCTTTATCTGCAACTACTGTGATAACAAGGTCATATTGTTCCTGTAAATTATTTTCGAAAATTATAGCAACTTCTTTTATAATATAAGCTGCATCTTGCTTTTTTAACCAACGCTTAAAATGTGAAGCAACCTTAGGATGAACAATGGCATTCATTTTTTGCAATAGCTCCCTATTGTTAAAAATTTTTGAGGCTAAATATGGCTTATTTAACTCACCATTACTATAGGCAGCGTCCCCAAATAACATAGTAAGTTTACGCTTTATGACTTTAGAACGGTTCATTAAAGCTTTGGCCTCTTTATCTGCAATATAAATTGGCACACCAAGTGACTCAAAATATTTAGCTATAGTGGTTTTACCACTACCTATACCACCTGTAAGTCCAACAATTTTCATTTTATAATTTAATAAAATCTATACGTTTTTGCTTAAGATTAGTCCGCTTTACAAATTCGGGTTCTTCTACAATTTTGGGTGTTAAATAGGATTGTTTTTTTTCTACTTCGTTATAATCACATTCTACCCTGAAGTCTGAAGCTTTAATAGTTTTATAGTTTTCCAGGTCTACGTAAAATGTTGCCGTTACTGATTTAGGGAAATAATTTATATCTATTTGCTCTGGACCATTCACTATGGTAACAGGCACTTCAATCTGTCCTTCAGTAAATCGCAAGACTTCGGCCTGGACATTTATTTCCTTAGGGAATACTTCAATAGCTTTATACTTTGATGCATTAAGACCAGTGTTAAGATCTATAGAGGTCTTTACATCACTAAGACTTATTAATTCACTTTCCAGATAATTAATTTCCTCTATAATATTAAGAGGACCAACCACCTTTACGCTATCCTGACTTAATTTAAATTCTCCCTTTACATCATAGCCTACATCGAACTTAATAGCCTTATTTAAAATCACAGGGACCATTTTAGAGGCACGTTTAGAATACTCTAAAATTACAGTATCTGGTTTTACATTAATTAGTTTAAGCGATTTACCAAATTGGTCTTCAATAAGAAATTCTTGTTTTTGTGTATCAAAAATAAATTGATTTGGCCTTGTGGTTACCTCTGCTGAAGCATCTACAATAATTTCTTTTGTCCCTTTAAAAATAAACGGAACCAATGCAAATCCTTTAGCCTCTACGTAAGCATATATTACATCTAATGAGTCTTCTTGTATAATAATTTCATCTTCAAGGTTTATCAATTTCAGTTTTAAGCTAATCGTTTGTTTATAGTCATCGGATAGTTTGGAAAAAACAAGAAATACAAAGGCTATGACAATAAAAAAGCTAAAACGTTTTACGTTCTTCTTTTTTAAATACTCAGATATTTTAAATTGTTTTTTAGACTTCATACGATTAATAAAACAAATAAGGAAAAGCGTCTTCTGGCTTTTTCCTAAGCACTTTAATTGTGAAAACAGATTTTATAAAGCCATAACCATATCCAAAAAATTGAACTAAAATTGCAATTAAGGCCAGGACTGCTACTACCAAACTATGACTATAAAATATAGCTAAAATAAAAGCGAAACAAAAATATATGAGATATAAATAAAAGAATGAATTAATTCCAAAGGCTAATAAAACTATGGAAGCCATTAAGCCCATACTGAACAAAAACGGAAACCAATATACTAACCGTTTTGATGCTGGATGCCATTGATTTAAAATTGGTCGTACCATACCAAACTTATGGACTTGCTTATAAAATTTAGTCCAGGATATACGTCTCTTGTGATATACATAGGCCTTTGGTATTAATTGAGTTTTAAAGCCCAGTCTCTGTAATCTAAGCGACAGATCCGGATCTTCGCCAGGATGAATATTTCCGAATCCTCCTGTTGCCATATATGCCGGCTTAGAAACACCCATATTAAAGCTTCTGGGCTGAAAATTGGTAACCTTACGTTTACCACCTCTAATACCTCCAGTTGTTATAAATGACGTCATTGCAAAATTAATAGCTTTTTGCAAGCTGGTAAAAGATTGATGCGCCGCGTCTGGCCCACCAAAACAATCGCAATATGTAGATTTTAAAAATTTATCTACCTCCAAGAGATAGTCTGAGGGTAATATAACATCAGAATCTAAAATTATAAAGAAATTGCCCTGAGCACGTTGCATGCCAAAATTTCTGGAGTCTCCCGGACCAGAATTAGGTTTATAAAAATAGGCTATGTTAAGCTGTGTATTATAGCATGCTACTATTGCCTCAGAAGTCTCAGTAGATCCATCTTCTACAATTACAATTTCAAAGGTTTCTTTATAAGTTAAGTTTGTGAAACTCTCTAATAATTCCTTAATCTCATGAGGTCTGTTAAAGACAGGAATAATAAATGAAAATTGCAATTCCTTCATAGCTACAAATGTAATTAATCCAAAAAAGAAAAGCCACCCGTTGGGTGGCTTTTACAATTTATTTTAGACGCACTACTATTGCTTAATAACTCTAATGGTTTTAGTAGCATTAGCTATTGTTACTTTAACAAAATAGGTACCCGTTTCTAAATTAGACATATCTAAATCACTGTCTAAACTATTAGGAGTAGCCCTTAATACTTCTTGTCCTAGCATATTGTACATCGTTACCTGCTCAATACTATTCTGAGCATTTAATGTTAATATATTTTTAACTGGGTTAGGGAAATATGTAAATTCAGTTGGAGTTTCAACATCTATAGTTGATAGCACTGCATTACTTACTTCAAATATTCCTACATGAAAGTCATAGTCTTCTGAATCATCAGTAGTTCCATCAGACCCAAAAATTGCAAATTGAACAAGACCAGTCATCCCAGTCATATCAAAAACGTAATTAGTTCCTGTTACTTCAGGTTGATTTCCAGCATTCCATGTAGTTAAGTTAGTCCAAGTCGTACCATTATCATTTGTCATTAACAATTGGACCTCATCGTCACTTCCCATTGCATCAGTATCCGTAGCTGAACTAATACCAGAGAAAGCATAATTTGTAACTGCAACTTGAACGAGCAATCCTACATTACCTAGAACATCAAGGTCAAAAGATGGAGATATTAACCATTCTCTATCTACACTCTGCCATAAATTTAATGTGTTACTTGGCACTTCAATATTATCTGAATTAGTAAATCCTCTACCCTGACGCCAATCCGAGGCACCTAATCCCATTGGTCCATCTACAACTTCACCACTTCCTGCCTCATCCCAACACGAATCAGGAACATTTACTGACATGTCGGCAACGTAATCCGTAGATAAAGCTGCACAAGGCGTTGTAAAGCTAATTGGACCAACCCATGTACTAGAATCACCACCACATATTGCTCTAACATAAAGCTCATAATCATTTAGCTCTACTAAACCAGATACTGTTAATGGGTTATCTGAAGTTGCAGCAGTAGTCGGAGTACCCGAAAATGAACCACCTCCAGTAACATCTACTAACTCTACATCCCATGTAGATGCAGTACCATTTTCGGTCCATGAAAAATCAACGGTATTAGACATTGTATTAGACACTATTAAATCTGATGGTTCAATACAGCTAGGAAGATCTTCTACAACAATATCATCTAAATATAAATACCAACCATCTAAACCACCAGGAGCTACACGAAATGCGATGTACACCTGTCCAGAATATGCACTCAAATCAATAGTAATCTCTTGATAAACCGTATTATCATATGATGCACTCGGTAAGATTGTTGTGGTAAAATCAGCAGGATTAGTACCAGTCGTAGATAATAAAACTTCAAAATCATTTGGTTCGGATGCAGATCTGACACGTTGTTGAAATTTGACTCTTTGATTGCCTGTCAAAACAAAAGCAGGAGACACTAGATAGTCATCATTGTTCCCACTATTAAAATCAGTATACATTCTGAAAGATTGGCTACCAGAATTAGCATAGGTTGCGCTATCATATACCTCCCACGTATCGCCATCTCCATTTTCATTTATTACCGACCAACAATTTAAAGTTGTACTAGTACTCTCGACGTCTTCATTAAACGGGAATGTCGAAATAGCTTCGCAAGATGTTGAAAAGCTTACTGGCCCAGACCAATCACTCAGGTCACCACCACAATCTGCTTGTACATAAACGTGGTACTCGTTATTTGCAGTTAAACCTGTAATTGCATAAGGATTTGTTGTAATGCCTGACGCAGTGGCTGTCCCAGTCGCACTACCTCCTCCTGTTATATCTACTAATTCGATATTCCATGTTGTGGCTGCACCAGTCTCTGTCCAAGAAAAATCTGCTGAGGTTGTTGTAATATTTGCAATCATTAAATCTGCTGGTTGCGCACATGACGGAAGCTCATCAAAACTTACATCATCTATAGCCACATCATCGTCAAAATCACCTGGTATTGGTTCTGTAAAGGTAAATCTGGCTTGTACAGGGCCAGTAATTGTAAGACCACTTAAATCTATAATTTGTAGTTCCCATCCAGAAGTATTAGAATTATATATCACTAGGTTATTCCATGCAGCGCCATCCCATACCTCTACATCGAGTTGAGAATTAGCAGAATCTTCTGAATCACTAATTAAATAGAAGGACAGTGCAGGAGTTGTAAGGGTCGATACATTTACCATTGGACTTAACAGAACTGCGTCTGCCTCAGTTCCAGACGCATCAGCATAAGCATAATACCCTCCTGATGCAGTTGTACCTGTTATTGTACCACCATTTCCAACGTGATCACCACCATCATTTGCATATTTCCAATCTTCTGCACCAGTATCTGTCCAGCAAAGTGGACGAGAACCTCCTTCTTCAAAGGTTTCTGTAACAGGAGCATCGAAAACAACGCAATCAGTAACGAATTCAAAAGGCCCAGCCCATTCGCTCAAGTCGCCAGGGCCACAGTCTGCCTGCACGTAAAATTCAAAACTCTGAGCAGACTCTAATCCTGTTTTAGTAAAGGGGTTACCCACACCCACATCAGTAGGCGTTCCTGTTGGTGTATCACCAGACAATACCACTTCAACATTATAAAGAGATGCTGAACCATTTTCGGTCCATGATAAATCTGCCTGATCAGAGGTGATATTTGATGCTGCTAAACCTGAAGGGGCTGGACATGTTGGAGCAGGTGCGAAAGTAATAGACCAACTATTAAAAGTTCCTACATCTCCTCCTGCATCATCACAGAAGTTAAGCGTCCAAGTACCATCTGCATCAATACCATTAAACGTTGTTAATGGCTGCTCAGGTTGGTGTGGACCCGAAAAAGGAGCTGTCCCACTTGTGACAGGTGTTGCTGCGTCGTCCCTAAATTGAGTACCTGTAAAATTATCACCGCCACCGCCATTGTCTGTTGTCAATTCCACAATCGTCGTACCATCTGGTGCAATTAAGAATAATTCTACATCCCCAGACCAAGTATGTGTTATGTCAATATCTACTTGATCTAAAATATTAGTGGTTCCAAGTACACCTATACCAGTTACAGCAACAGTTAAATTAAGCTCATTTGTCGTACCACAAGTTGCAGCTGTACCACCATCTGGTCCTTGCGTATCCACAGGAGTCCCTGTACCTACAAAGGTTTGGGATACACCAAATGAAAAACACAGCAATGCTGTTAATAAAGTAATTTTTTTCATAAATTTTTAGTTAAAGTTAGTATTAAGCTAAATTTATGTTAATTATTAGCAATAAAAAGTTGTTTAACATGCAAATCGTTCAAACGAATTTTTTTTCGGTGAACTGTAGTTTTAAATTTAGGGTAAAAAAAAAGCTACCACCTAAAAAAGTGATAGCTTCTTAATTATTAAAGTTAAATCCTAATCTTCTTCAGTGAATTTATCCATCACTGCATCACTCACACCCATATTGCTAAATCCGCCATCGTTATATAAATTCTGAAGTGTAACGCGTTTGGTTAAATCACTAAACAGTGTTACTGTGTAATTAGCACAATCCATAGCTGTTGCATTCCCTAACGGGGACATCTTATCTGCATAGGCCAAAAAGCCATCGAATCCTTTTACGCCACTACCAGCAGTAGTTGGAGTTGGTGACTGCGAAATAGTATTTACCCTAACTTTTTTATCACGGCCAAAGAAGTAACCAAAACTACGTGCTATACTTTCGAGATAGGCTTTATTATCTGCCATATCATTATAATCTGGAAATACACGTTGTGCAGCCATATACGTTAAGGCTACAATACTACCCCACTCATTCATAGCGTCTGCCTTATATAA
>JABDKL010000140.1 GCA_013002225.1 Winogradskyella sp. | reverse complement strand
GTATTAAATATTGGAGAAACAACTGCTGTATTTTTAATTATGGAATATAAATAGGTTAAGGTCAGTATTTTCTGGAAAAGACAGTCAGATGATATAGATGACATGCCTTAGTATTTAAATTATAATGCACTCGAGGGTTGCAAATAATCCATCTTTTTTAGAGATAGAATACGCGTTTTTTTGAAAGTAATTCTGTTTTAAAATTGTATAAATTTGAGGTTTAAGCCACTTTCAATAACTTAGGCTGAGATTGCAAGATCAAAAAACCTTAGAATGCAATTTAAGGACCTTTTTAGCTATTTTAAGACACTTTCTAATAATTAACAAATGTTAATAATTATTGGTTTCAATCGATAAAAAGCTTTTAAATAGCCGCAATATTTTGTATCTTTGATAGTACTCAAACGAGACGCGCAGGCGTCTTTTTTTGTGACATAATCTTAGTTAAAAACAGTGTTGTTTAAGGTGAGCTCAATCAGCACAAAAATTTTAAATATAATGAGCGAAAAGAAAGAAGAATTTAATAAGCACAACTATTCTGCGGATAGTATTCAGGCTCTCGAAGGTATGGAGCACGTACGTATGCGTCCTTCCATGTATATTGGTGATGTTGGTACTCGAGGCTTACACCATTTGGTGTACGAGGTTGTAGATAACTCTATTGATGAGGCGCTTGCAGGCCATTGTGATAATATTACAGTGATCATAAATGAGGATAACTCTATTACCACAGAAGATGATGGTCGTGGAATTCCGGTAGATCTTCACAAAAAAGAAGGGGTTTCTGCTTTAGAAGTTGTAATGACTAAAATTGGTGCTGGTGGTAAGTTCGATAAAGATTCTTATAAGGTATCAGGTGGTTTGCATGGTGTAGGTGTAAGTTGTGTAAATGCATTATCAGAGCATTTAAAAGCAACAGTACACAGAAATGGTAAGATTTGGGAGCAGGAGTATGAGCGTGGTAAAACAATGTATCCTGTAAAGCAGGTTGGTGAAACCGACAAGCGTGGAACAATTGTTACTTTTAAACCAGACCCAACAATATTTACACAGACCTTAGAGTATAGTTATGATACTTTGGCGAGTCGCTTACGCGAATTGGCCTACCTAAATAAAGGCATAACTATTCATCTAATAGATCGTCGTCATAAAAAAGATGATGGAGAATTTGAGGGTGAAACGTTTCATTCTGAAGAGGGCTTAAAGGAATTTATTAAGTTTTTAGATGGTAATCGTGAACCTTTGATGAAAGATGTAATAGCTTTTGAAGGCGAAAAAAATGGCGTACCAGTTGAGGTAGCTATGGTATATAATACGTCTTATGCAGAAAATTTACACTCGTATGTAAATAACATTAATACACATGAAGGTGGAACCCATTTATCTGGTTTTCGCCGTGGACTAACACATACACTTAAAAAATATGCTGATGGATCCGGAATGCTCGACAAACTTAAGTTTGATATTTCTGGTGATGATTTCCGTGAAGGATTAACTGCTATTGTTTCAGTAAAAGTACAGGAGCCACAGTTCGAAGGTCAGACAAAAACTAAATTAGGGAATCGTGAAGTTTCTGCCTCTGTATCGCAGGCAGTTTCAGAAATGTTAACGGATTATTTAGAAGAGCATCCAGATGACGCCAAGACCATAGTGCAGAAAGTAATTTTAGCAGCCCAGGCACGTCATGCGGCACAAAAGGCACGTGAGATGGTGCAGCGCAAAACGGTAATGAGCATCGGCGGATTACCTGGAAAACTAAGTGACTGTTCTGAGCAGGATCCTGCAAAATGTGAGGTTTTCTTAGTTGAGGGGGATTCGGCAGGTGGTACTGCTAAACAAGGTCGTGATAGAGCATTTCAGGCAATTCTACCATTAAGAGGTAAAATTCTAAATGTTGAAAAAGCGATGCAACACAAGGTGTTTGAAAATGAAGAAATAAAAAACATTTTTACGGCATTGGGTGTAACCATCGGTACAGAAGATGATCCGAGAGCTTTAAATCTTTCAAAATTAAGATATCATAAAGTGGTAATTATGTGTGATGCCGATATTGATGGTAGCCACATTGCAACGCTTATCCTAACTTTCTTCTTTAGATATATGAAAGAATTGGTGGAAAACTGACATATTTATATTGCAACACAACCTTTATACTTAATAAAGAAGGGTGCTAAAAAGCAATATGCTTGGAGTGATAAAGAGCGTGATACCATTATGGCTGAGTTTGGTGATAATGCCAAAATACAGCGTTATAAGGGTCTTGGTGAGATGAATGCAGAGCAGTTATGGGATACGACTATGAATCCTGAGTATAGAACCATGCGCTTAGTACAAATAGATAATGGTGTTGAAGCAGATCGAATATTTTCAATGCTTATGGGAGACGAAGTGCCACCTCGTAGAGAGTTTATTGAGAAAAATGCAATCTATGCTAATATTGATGCTTAAGCACAACTTCAATATTTTATAAAAGTAAAAAACCGCATAACTAAATGCGGTTTTTTTTGATTAATAGCAAATCCTTTTTATTACTGGATAAAAAGAATTTTGTTAATTAAATGACTTCTCTAAGTCATTCAATATAGTGTTAGAAGTCGAACCCTAACGTAAATTGCCATAGGCGATTTTGAGGACTTCCTTCATCGTAAATATCTCCTAAACCTAAATGATATCTAACTCCAAAGCTTACACCATTGTCAGTTTTAAATCCGCCACCAAAATTTACACCGTAATCTATATTATTAGGGTCAAATTCTTGAGATGTATCAAAGAGATTAAAATTGCTGTCATATTCTTCTTTATGAGAAATCGCTAATCCAATTTGAGGACCAACCTCTAAGAAGAAATTTTCACTAGGATAAATCTTAAACATTAAAGGCAGATTAATATAATCTAGCTTTTGAGTAAAAGTGCTACCTCCATCTTCAATTTCGTAACCTTGTTGTGAGTATAATAATTCTACTTGTATAGCTATAGTTTTAGATACAAAAGATTCGCTGTAAAGACCAACATGGAACCCATGTCTTTGCCCTGTTTCTGAATCACCATCAAAGCTAACGGCTGCAAGGTTATATCCAAATTTAAGACCTGTGTTAGATTTGTTTATAGTTGTGTCCTGAGCTTGAATGCCAAGTGTAAAACAAAACACAGTAGTTAAGGTTAATATTATTGTTTTCATATTGTATTTTTTTAGTTTTAATTATTTGCCACCATTGGCTTGTAAATCTGCAATACACTGCGCATCTAATTCTGGTGCAGAAGTCATATTTAGCATATCATCTAAACCTGCAGAGGATTCCGTAGCCCAGTACATTAGGCAACTGTCTTCATCACAATGTTTAGGATGAGCTTGGTCTTCATGATCTTGCTGCATAGGTGAACCTAAATCGGTAAGGCCCAGAATATGTCCAAACTCATGCGTGATAACGGTTGTTTCTAAAACGGTTCTGTCTGGTTCAAAAGTGCCACCACTTAATTCCTGTATGGTTTCTTCGTAGATCACAAAAGACGTATTCCAATAAGCGCTACCTAAGACCATATTGTTGCCAGAATTTTGAGTGGATTCGCCATCTGCAAAAAATGCCCAAACTGCTATAGTAGTGTCAGTGTTATAATTTTGTCGTTGTTCTATTTCAATATTTGCAATGTCCTGTATAGTATAACTAGAATTACCTGGAGATGGTATGGCGCGGGTTTCTATTGTTATCCCATTTGGTTTGTAGGTTCTGTTTTGCAGAAAAGAAATAAAATTATTCACCGTACTTTGGTTAGGTTCAAATCCTTCTACATATACAAGTTCTATAATCATACTTGTAAAATTAGTATCCGATAAAAGATCGTTTGCAGAACTACCAACAGCTTGCCTGTTTAAATTAACATCTATGCCTGTAGTAGGATCTATATTGCCTGTAGACATGTTATCATCCTTTGAGCAATTACTGACCACCAGCAGAAAAAATAATCCTAATAATATTCTATACTTCATTTTAATATTTTTAAAAAGCAGCTACTATAATAGTAGCTGCTTTAATATACCATAACATTTACTACTTATGTTGTGCTTAGTTGTATCTTTAGACGGAACCAAACTTAGTTAGCATTTGTAGTATTCTGTCACAAACTTTGTTTTATCAATAACTTATTCTTCCCAATCGTTATTAAAAAATAGCTGTTTGCTTTATCAGAATCATTATGGCATTTTTAACTATATACGTTGCAAATGCTTGTTTGGTTTAGATTTGTCCTAAAACCAATGTTACAGCTGCATTTGTTGTACTTTGTAATGATATAGAAGTCTCTGAAAAACTCGTTACTTCCCAAGTATCATTTAATAATTCAAAAGATGCATTTCCTGAGAATGTTAAGGTTAAGAATACTTCCATTTCAGAAGCTACTTCATAAGTTCCCTCTACATCTTGTACAGTTGCATTTACTGTGTTTTCTGCAGTTACAGATAAGTCATTTGCAAAATCTATTGTAAATTCTGCGTAATCATTAGCTGAATCTACACCAGCACTTACATAAGCATCTACAGTAAATAAACCTTCAACTAAAATGTCTTCTAAAAGATCAGCACTTTCTTCAGCATCTTCCATTTCATCTTCAGTTGCTAAACACTCATTAATTTGAGCTTGTAAGTCTGCATCACTTGTAATATCTACAGAAGCATCACCATTTAAAGTAGCAGAAATTGGGTAGCTAACAGAGAATAAAGCGTCATCACTAAATTCGCTCATAAAGCTATATAGTTGTTGTTCAGACTCAATTACAACACTACCTGTTTGCTCAACATTTAAATCGTAGGTTAAGATTGTGATAGGAAAATCGATGTCTAAACAATTAATAGCATCTTGTGACTGTTGCTCAGCTGCTTCACAGGCACTATTTAATGCGTCAAATTCAGATTGACTTGTGATTACTACCTCTGTATAGTTATTTAATCTAACTGTAATAGGAAATTGAAATTGTACAGTATCATCATCATTAGTAAATTCACCAAGGATATCTAATACCATCTGGTAATCTGCTTCACTAATAAGTGTTACTTGTGTATCGTTAACAGTAGCTGTTACTGGAAACAATACTGAAGAACAAGAAATACCATCTAAGAAGTCATCGTCACTTCCATCGTGCATTGCAGAACGCTCTAGGTTATTTGCAGTTGCAGAATTAGCTGTGTTCGTGTTTGGATTTTGTCCAGATTCATTATCTATTTCATCTTGACATGAGGTCAGTGTTAAAACAGACATAAATAATAATGCGGTTAAGAATTTTAAAGTTTTCATAATATAAATTTTTTGGGTTAAACCTTTTAATAATTGTTGCGATTTATTCGCTTTCTATACTTAAGACGTTTTATTCTCATTTTACCCTACGCTTTTTTTGAATTTTTTTTAAAAATAGAATCAAATTACTAAGAGTCAATAAATTAAATCCTCAATTATTATTTATATTTTTGCGATCATATATTCAATGTATATACTATATGAGTAGCTCCAAACCTAAACTTTGCGAAGAATCGCACTTTAATTCATTTTATCTTGAGCATATTAATGCGGCGCATAACTTTGCATATTACAAATGTGGAGATAAGGCAGCATCCTTAGATTTTGTTCAGGATGCATTTGCAAAGGTATGGGAGAATTGTGCTCAGATAGATTTTGGCAAGGCAAAGACCTATTTATTCACTACAGTAAATAATTTATTTTTAAATACAGTTAGACACAAAAAGGTGGTAATGTCTTATGCAAAAGCTTCTCCGTATTTAGATAGAACAAACCAAAGTCCAGAATATATTTTAGAAGAAGAAGAATTTAAAAAGAAATTGCAGGCGGTTATTTCGGATCTGAGTGAAGAACAACGCGAGGTATTTCTTTTAAATAGAATAGAGGACAAAAAATACAGAGAAATTGCTGAAATGCTTAATGTCTCACAAAAAACGGTTGAAAAAAGAATGTCTGGCGCACTCAAGATATTAAGACATAAGCTTGAAGGGATAAATATTTAAAAAAAAATAATAAAGTTGGTAGGGTAAATAATTTTTAGCGTGTCTTAAAATTGAATAGCATAAAAAATGAGTAAAGAAACAGACATATTAAAGTGGTTTAATGGTGAGATTTCGACCAAAGAAATTAAAGCCCTATATCCTAATGAAGATTTTTCTGCATTGGAGAAGTCTGCTTTTTACTCAAAACAGTTTGAAGTGCCACAAATAAATGCCGAAGAGGCATTAAAGGATTTTAAAGCACGATCATTGAGCAAAGCAGAGCCAAAGGTGATTCCATTAAACTTTAGATCATTTTTAAAAGTGGCAGCGATTTTGGTTGTGATGTTAACATCATCTTATTTCTTATTCTTTAATAATACGGCATCATACAATACAGAAATTGCTGAAACGACCAATTTAATTTTGCCTGATGATTCGGAGGTTTTTTTAAATGCTAAATCTACACTGAGTTATAATAAAAAAGCCTGGAAGAAAGAGCGTACGTTACACTTAGATGGAGAAGCGTTTTTTAAAGTTACAAAAGGCAACACCTTTACAGTACAAACTGAAGCAGGGTCGATCGAAGTTATTGGTACGCAATTTAACGTTAAGGAGAGACATAAATATTTTGAGGTTAAATGTTATGAGGGTTCAGTGGGTGTAAATCATAAAGGAAAAACAGCTATATTAACACCAGGAAAAACAGTTAGAGTTGTTAACGGTGTCATTATGGATGTAGATGACTTTTATAGTCAAAACCCATCTTGGTTGGCTAAGGAATCTAGTTTTAGTAAAGTGCCACTTTGGCAAGTTATAGACGAATTACAGCGACAGTACAATATTAGTATTGCTATAGGTGAGGGTGTAAACGATTCGGAACTTTTCTCTGGAAGTTTTACACATACCGATAAAAATGTAGCACTTCAAGCTGTAACTATCCCGTTAAAACTCAGCTACAAAATAAATGGTAGTAAAGTAGAGTTTTATAACTATGAATCTAATTAAAAGTTTAATCACTGTAATCATTGTATTGAGTACAGTTGTAGTAAATGCACAACATAAAATTCCACTAATAGATTTAATCTCTAACCTTGAAAACAAGTATGAGATTAAATTTTCTTATTCTGTAGACGATGTTAATACCATTATGGTCGATCAACCAGATACTTCAGCGAAGTTGGCTGAAATTATAGAACATCTCAATGCTACAACATTACTTGATTTTAAGTTTTTAACAGAGCGATATATTACGATTTCTTCGTTGAACAAAACCATTTCTATTTGCGGAAACGTTTTAATAGAAAATAGTGGTACACCACTTTTTGGCGCTTCTGTAATAGTTAACAATACCACTAATGGTGCTGTTTCAAGTGAGTCTGGAGCATTTGTGCTACATAATGTGCCAATTAATGCTAGTGTTATTATTTCGTTTTTAGGCTTTGAGACAGTGCGGATTAATGCTATTGATTTATGGGATTTTCAATCTTGTGAAACCATAATATTAAAAGAAAAATCGGAGCTCCTTAATCAGGTCCTTATTACAAAATTTTTAACCACTGGTTTGCAAAAGCGTATTGATGGAAGTACAGTTTTAAACACGGAAACCTTTGGTATATTACCAGGTCTTATAGAACCAGATATTTTACAGTCTATACAGGCATTGCCTGGGGTGGAAAGCGTAAATGAAAGCATTGCTAATATTAATGTAAGAGGTGGCACTAATGATCAAAATCTTATACTCTGGGATAATATAAAGATGTACCATTCCGGTCATTTTTTTGGACTTATATCGGCTTATAATCCCTATTTGACCGAACATGTTGTTGTCACAAAAAATGGTACGTCGAGTGAGTTCAGTGATGGGGTTTCCAGTACGGTAAATATGTCTACGAAGGATGAGGTTAATTCAAATTTTTCAGGAGGATTTGGGGCCAATCTTTTGCATGCCGATGCCTTTTTTGAAATACCGATTAGTAAATCTTTGGCCTTACATGTTTCAGGTAGACGCTCGTTTACGGATGTGTTTTCATCACCTACTTACGATAAGTATTTTGAGCGTAGTTTTCAGGATAGTGAATTAACCACTAATGACGCAACGATTAATGAAAGTAGCCAATCGTCAGACTTCTCGTTTTATGATTATACCGCAAAGTTATTATTCGACCTAGGCGATAAGCATAAGTTCAGAGCAAATGTTATTGGTATAAATAATAACCTGGACTACACAGAAACTTTTACGAATACCAATGACGAAACCGAATCCAAGACCAGTAATCTAATACAAGAAAACTTGGGATTTGGTGGCAATTGGTTTGCACAGTGGAACACCAAATTTAGTACGGAGTTATTAGGTTATTATTCTAAATATAATGTAGATGCTACCGATTTTAGAGTAGAAACAGATCAACAATTAGTACAGCTCAATGAGGTTTTAGAAACGGGTGTTAAATTAAAAAGTAATTACAGAATTAGTAAGGCATTAAATCTAATGAACGGTTATCAATTTACAGAAGTTGGTATCCTTAACGCTACTACTGTAACTAATCCAAACTTCAACAGAACTAAAAAAGATGTTCTTTTAAACCATGCGTTCTTTAGCGAATTAGAATTTAATAACAATTCGACTTATTTTAGAGTAGGAGCAAGAGTAAACTACTTCCAAAAATTTAGTAAACTCCTTTTTGAGCCCAGAGTCAATTTAAGACAAAAACTCTCAAATCATTTTGCATTAAAGTTACAAGGTGAATTTAAAAATCAGTCCGCAACACAGATAATAGATTTTCAGGATGATTTTTTAGGTGTTGAAAATCGCCGATGGATTCTGGCCAACGAACAAAACCTACCCATTTCTGAAAGTAAGCAAGGATCATTCGGTCTGGAGTTCAATAAAAATAATTTTGTTATAGACATTGAAGGATTTTATAAGAATGTCGATGGGATCACAGTTTCTAATCAGGGGTTCTATAATAATTTTCAGTTTATCAATGCCATTGGTAGTTACAATGCCAAAGGTGTAGAGTTATTAATAAATAAAACAGCCAATAGATATAGCACCTGGATAAGTTATACCTATAGCAGTAACAATTACGAATTTGCTACACTTAATCCTTCAGTTTTTCCAAATAATGTAGATATAAGACATTCGTTATCTATGGCCGTAAACTATAATATTTTAGAAAATCTGCAAGTATCAATAGGTGGTATTTATCGCTCTGGTCGTCCTTACACCGTGCCGGTAGAAGGTAATGAAACCGTGCAAAATGGTAACAATACCTTTGTTAATTATGATACACCAAACAGCGAAAACCTGGATTATTTTATGAGGCTGGATACCTCACTTAAGTATAATTTTAAATTAAATAGTACGCTCAGATCTTCTCTAAGAATTGGTGTATTTAATTTATTTAATCGCAATAATAGTATTAATAGGTATTATGAGGTTAATCCAGATGATAACAATACAACTATAGAAATAGAAAATAACTCTTTAGGATTGACTCCAAATGCAAGTTTACGAGTGTTTTTTTAATCTCTTAAAATTTTTTAGTTGTGATTTGATCGTTATGTAAAGTGAGAAAAAACACATGATTTTATCATTAGCGCAAACGTTTTCGTTAATTTTTAAGAATTATTGAATTATTAAGTAAATGCTAAAAATTATATTGATTAAGCAATGTATAAGATAAAATATTTGCTTATTTTTGACCAAATACGATTATAAATACATTTATTTAAATCGCATTTTTTTTATTTATTATGCATACACATTAAAAGTTTTCTTCTTCCCACTTTTACTCAAATATGTAATTTATATTCGTGAAAAATTTAACAAAACGTTAACTTTTTTTAAAAGTTATCTAAGGTTTTGTTATGATCTGATAATAAATAACACAACAATTAATTATTAACTTAATTTAAATTTCATGAGAAAATCACTACTATCATTTATTATGGCATCGATGTCAGTTTTCCTCTTAGCGCAAGTTAAGGAGTCTGGCTTCGATTTTGAAAAATTACAAAAAAACCCGGCTGTTAAGACCTTCAGCACTAATTCAGATCGGGAAACTCCTTCACTTATTTTATTAAACGAAAACGCTGATATAACTAAAAATACTGTAGCTGATTTTTTAATGGATGTACTTTCTTTAGAAAATCAAAATTATAGCTTATTTGAAGATAAGAAAGCAAACATAAAAGGAGCTAACGAGGTTGTAGTTTTTAGAGCAGAGTATAACGGAGTAAAATTAGAGCATGGTGTTTACAAAGCATTAATTAAAAACAATAAGGTTTTTGCCATTAGCTTAGAGCATTATAATTTAGCGCTTAGCACTGGCAGTACTGCAGGTTTAACAAAGGACCAAGCCAGACAATATGCTTTGAACCATGTTGGTGCCGATATCTATGTTTGGGATGAAATTGCTGAAAAATTAGCAATGACTGTAAATATTGCCGAAGTACAAAAATTACAAGAAGGTTATGACGCTTTGTTTCCACAAGGCGAATTGGTATATATAGATAATTATAATACTAAAGAAGGTGATTTAACCTTAGCATATAAATATAATGTATATGCATCTAAGCCTTTATATAGGGCAGATGTATATGTAGATGCAAATACAGGCGAAATTTTATTAGCAGATGCTATTATTAAACATGCTGACGAAATTAATAAGAAGATGGAAGAAGCAGAAGCTAAGCGTAATATGGCGTACCGTGTGACGGCATCTGGTGATACGAGATATGCTGGTACACGCACATTTGAAACAACACTTCAGACTTTCGATGGTGATGATAATCCGCTTACACCAGACGATACTGCATGGTCTTTGGATGGAACAATAGATTTATCGGCATTTATTTCTGACCCAGCATTACAAATCGTATTAAACGAAACACGTTCGTACGATGGCGTTGGAGGAGCACCGATTAGCGTGGGTAGTATACCATCATATTCAATTTATGACGGTTATGCAAGATCAGAAGAGGGGCAAACTGTTATAGAAGTACTAGATAATGTATGGTCTTCTGATGAACACTGGAGAAATAGATTTACGGAATTAAATTATCCTGTAGATAATGAAACAAACAACGACGATGTAGCTTTAGATGCTCATTGGGGTGCAGAAATTGTAATTCGATACTGGGCAGATGTGCATGGTCGTAGTAGTTATGACAATTTAGCAACAAAAGTTTTTAACTACGTGCATTACGGAGATGCGTACGATAATGCATTTTGGAATGGAACTGCAATGACTTATGGCGATGGTAGTTACCAGGGAGGTACAAATGCCAATGGTTCATTTGCACCATTAACATCTATGGATGTATGTGGTCATGAGATTGGACATGGTGTGTGTTCTGCGACTTCAGATTTAGTATATGCAAGAGAGTCTGGAGCAATGAACGAAGGCTTCTCAGATATTTGGGCAGCAGCTGTAGAAAATTATGTGTTAACGGATATTGATGGTAGTTTACCATATGACCCTTGGGGAATTGGCGAGCAAATTGATGAAAGAGATGGTGGTCTTGCTCCTGGTAGTGCAGGTTCTAGAGCATTAAGATGGATGGATGATCCTAAAGCTTCTGGTGATCCGGATACTTATGGTGGTGAAAATTGGATTGAGCCAGAATGTGGTGAGCCAACTTTAGCAAACGATCAATGTGGTGTACATACCAATAGTGGTGTACTTAACAAATGGTTTTATTTGATGGTAGAAGGATCTGGTCAAAACTTTTCACTAGGTTCTGGTAAAGCTAGTGCAGATGATGAAATAAATGACATTTCTAATGCGTATACAGTATTACCAATTGGATATGATAAAGCAGAGCAAATAGCATTTCAAGGTGAAATAATGTTAACGCCAAATGCTAAGTTTAAAGAAATGCGTGATGCTTCTATTACAGTAACTAAAGCGCTCTATGGTGATTTTAGTAATGAAGAAATTCAGGTTACAAATGCTTGGTATGCCGTAGGTGTTGGCGAACAATACTTAAGCCCAGGTAATAATATTATTTTCTTCGATGCAGATAATACAAACTCTGTAAGTGAAGCAACTATAATCAAAGGTTGTGACGAAAGCAATACTTTCGATATTGAAGTAACTGCAGTAAATGTAGATTCACCACAAACGATAACATTAGACTTTACGGATTCTACGGCTTCAGCTGAAGATTATTCAGTTTCGACTAATAGTTTAACTTTTAATGCCTCAGGTACTCAATCAATTACGGTTAGTGTATTTAACGATGCATTGGTAGAAGGTTCTGAGACAATAGTTATGAAGTTTAGTAACGACTCAGAAGTTAGAACACATACTGTAGTAATTAAAGATGATGATTATACGCCTTCTATTGGTAATGCTACAATAGAGTTGGTAAATGAGTCCTTTGATACGACTTCAATGCCTGCAGGCTGGAGTACACAAAGCCCAATTGGCTTAGATCCAAATGTTTGGAAATTTAACGGTATAGGTGTTAACTCCGCAGGTAGAGCCTATATTGAAAACAGACAAACACCAGATGCTGGTCCAAATTATAATCAGACACAATTTGCAAACTTATTATTAGTAACTGATGTTATTGATGCAAGAGGTATGTCTAACGTGAATATTTCTTTCGACTGGACTGCTGGTGGTGAAACCGATGCAGCTAATGAGGACGTGCTTTTCGATTATGGTGAATTTTTATATTCATTTGATGGTGTAAACTTCGTATCCTTAGAAACATTTGTTGCAGTGACCGGATTAGAATCAATTGCAACTGGTACCTATGACCAAATGCTAGCTGTTCTAGACGACACACAATTCCAAGTAGCTTGGAGATGGTACAATGACTCTTTAGTTGGTACGGAATATAGTATGACAATAGATAACGTTGTTGTAACTGGTTTACCTGCTTTAGTTGAAACGGAATTAGCGAGTACAGACAGTGAAACCGTAAAAGCTGGTAACGAAATTTACTTTATCAGTGATCAGGATGCAGGTGTAATGGTTAAAATAGAAAATGCTACTGCAGATTTAGGTTGTGTTTCAGTAGAAGTTACTGCAGCTGGAGATGGTGGAAACTTCACTAATTTACCTGGTAGTTATGCAGGTAAGGTTATAGCAATTAACGCAGATGGTGTTGATGCACCAACTGCTAGTTACGATGTGACTTTATATTATACATATGGCGAAACTGCTGAATTCGCAGATCCGAGTGCTTTACAGATTATAAAAGTTGAAGGCTCAACCATTGACGAGGCAACTGATAGTCCTAACAATTATACAATTGGCGGTGCAATGTTATTAGACAATTCAGACCAGCAGTATCGCAGCTATAAAGGAACATTTACTGGAAACAGTGTGTTTGGATTGATTTCATTAGAAGTGCTTTCTGTGGAGCAAGCATCAAATAATACGTTTAATGTATATCCTACAATAGTAGATAATGGAACAGTAATTAATATTGTAGATACTAAAGCGTCTGTAGAAACTGTAGATATTTATAGTGTTACAGGAAGGTTAGTGCAATCCATAGAAGTTAGTAGTCAGAGCAATATTGCAATACCAATTAATCAATATGCTTCAGGAATGTATTTCCTAACCATTAACAAAAATAAAGCTAATACTTACAAGTTTATTGTTAAGTAATTCACTTAAACAAAAGCCCATGCATTTAATGCATGGGCTTTTTAATTTATACTAAATAAATTCTTATGAAAAAAAACTACACAAACATTCTCCTTTTCATCTTTACATTAATGGTGACTATGGGAAATGCTCAAGACCAAAATTCGGATTGGGTAAAGGAAAGTCAGTTAAGCATTAAAGATCCTAGCCTTATTAGTTTTAATAAGGATAAGATGCCAACTAGTTATAATTTATATTCAGTTAATATAGAATCTATTAAGTCTAAACTAATTGGTGCGCCTAAAAGGAGCACCTTTTTTGGTGAATCACAACATATTATTTCTGTACCAAATAGGGAAGGTAAAACGGAAAAATATAGCGTTTTAGATGCAGAATTATTACATCCGGAATTACAAGAACAGTTACCTAACATAAGAAGCTATGTAGGTAAGTGTATTAGCACGCCTGGAAAGTATATTCGTTTTAGTGTTTCTAATGCAGGTTTTCATGCTCAGATTTTTGAAGCAGGCAAATCTACTTTCTTTATTGATCCATATACAAGTGATAAATCAATATATATAGCGTATAAACGTTCTGATTTAGTGAACAACTCGGACGATATTTTTTCATGCGAAACTGATAATACATTACGAAAGAAATTAACGGAATTTGCACATTTAAAATCCACCACACCAACAAGCACAAACGATCAGATCTTACGTACGTATCGTTTAGCTATGTCTTGTACAGGGGAATATGGTGCCCTATTTATTGGAGAAGCTACTACCGATTTTGAAAAGAAAACCAATATAATGGCGCAGATTAACATTACAATGACGCGTGTAAATGGTATTTATGAAAAAGAAATGGGTGTAACCTATCAAATAGTTCCAGATAATTTTAAGATTATGTATTATGATGGGGCAACTGACCCATGGGATGGCGAATACAATGATAAAACGCAAGAGGTAATTGATGACCCAGTAAATGGGATTGGAGATCCTAATTATGATATTGGTCATAACTTCAATACAGATGGAGGCGGAAATGCAGGTTGTATTGGCTGTGTTTGTAATTCTGGTAATAAAGGTAGTGGTATGACAGGAAGGTCTAACCCAACAGGAGATTCTTTTGATGTAGATTATGTTGCTCACGAAATTGGACACCAAATGGGTGGGTATCATACTCATAATGGTACAGCCTTATGTCTCAAGAGTGGTAATAATACAGAAGTTGAGCCTGGAAGTGGATCGTCTATTATGGGTTATGCAGGGATTTGCCCAGGACAGGATGTACAGGATAATTCAGACGATTATTTCAACTTTGTAAATATTAGAGATATTAGTGCTAATATTCAGGGTGGTGTAAGCTCGGTTTGTCCTACAGAGACAGTGATAGCTAATAACCCACCACAAAATGTAGATGCAGGATTAGATTATTTTATTCCACCAGGAACGGCATTTGTATTAACAGGTTCTGCTTCAGATCCTGATGGCGACATTTTAACGTATACCTGGGAGCAAAATGATAGCGAGGACATGCAAACTCCTGTAAGGCCTGTACCAACATCAACCGCAGGACCAATGTTTAGATCAAGACGCGGTACAATATCTCCAAGTCGATATTTTCCACAATTAGGAGATATTCTTAACAATAACCTGCAGCCAGATTGGGAAGTTATTCCA
This sequence comes from Winogradskyella sp., assembly GCA_013002225.1. GTDB lineage: Bacteria > Bacteroidota > Bacteroidia > Flavobacteriales > Flavobacteriaceae > Winogradskyella. Next base: position 15,686 of record JABDKL010000140.1, on the reverse strand, counting down.
CAGGGCGCTAGAGATTTTGAATTTGCACTAACGGTTAGAGATAATGTAGCTGTTTACGGTCAAACAAATTCTGATCTTATGAATTTACATTCTGTAGTTTCAACGGATGATGGTTCATCTTTGCCTATATCAGCTTTTACTGTGACCTCTCAAAATTCGCCTACAACATGGATTCAAGGTACGCCACAGACCATAACGTGGAATGTTTCAAACACAAACTTATCGCCAGTAAACTGTGCGAATGTTAATATCTTATTTTCTGCTTCTGGAAATTTTGATGATACTGTTGCTTTAGCTTCTGGTGTGCCTAATAGTGGTACCTATTTGTACGATGGTAATTCAATTACAGCAGAAACAGATACTGGACGCTTAATGATTAGAGCAGCTGATAATGTTTTTTTAGATGTTAATGATTCTGTGATTAATGTAGTGGCGCCTACAACGGCTACTTATTTCTTAGTGGCGAAGGAAGATTCTAAAACAGTATGTGCAAATGTATCCCCTAACGAAGAAACCTTTACATTTGAGTACACACCTACTTCTGGTTATTTAGAAACAGTAACGTTTTCAGCAGTAGATTTTCCTGCAGGCTCTAATGTTAGTTTTAATCCTGCATCTGCCAGTGCAACAGCAACAGATGTTGTTATGACTGTGTCTAATTTTAGTTCGGCAAGCGAAGGCGATTATAATATTATTATTTCAGGAGAATCTAACATCTCTAATGAGTCTAAATCAATCGTAGTGACGCTTAGTTTAATAGGTGATAGTTTTGGTACACCAACGTTGCAGTCTCCATCTAATGGTAGTGTAGATCAATCTACTTTTGCCCAATTAAGCTGGGATGCTGCGGCTTCTGGTGATAGTGTAGACTCCTACGACGTCGAAATTTCGCTTTCAAGTGATTTTTCCACAACCGTAGAAACGGGAAATACAACAAGTACAGCATTTACACCATCGGCAGAATTGTCAGAATCTACCACATACTATTGGAGAGTTAAACCTAAAAATGTTTGTGGTGAAGGTAGTTTTACAGGTTCATTCTTTTTTACTACAGGCGCAAATGTTTGTACAACCGAAACAAATTCAACACCGCAACCAATTATCTCAACTTTTACTACTACCTCGACGTTAGAGATTAATGATAATGTAGTCATTTCAGATATAAATTTAATGCTAGAGGTTACACATCCTTATATCAGTGATATTGGCGTTGTATTAACCAGTCCGGAGGGAACTTCGGTAAATATTATATCCTCACAATGTGGTGCTAATCCAGATCTGTCTGCTACTTTTGACGATAGTGGTGACGCTTTAATTGTGTGTTCAACAAGTTCTCCATCAGTTTCAGGTGTAATACAACCACAGTCGCCATTATCTATTTTAAATGGTGAAAATGTTTCTGGTACTTGGACCTTAAGTGTTTCAGATTCAGGAATAGGTGATGATGGGGCAGTAACATCCTGGTCTGTAGAGTACTGTGGTGTACCTACGGGAACTTTAAGTCTGGATGATGTAAGTGAAGATTATGGTGTTAATCTATACCCAAATCCGGCCAAGGAAGAGGTAAATGTAATTTTTTCTAACATCTCAATCCTCAATTTCGAATTGTTCGATATTCTTGGAAGATCAGTTCTGGAACAAGAATTAACTGATACAAATAGTAAAATTGATGTGTCTTTATTCTCTGCTGGAACATACCTTGTGAAAATGACTACAGATAGAAATCAAATAATAACTAAAAAATTAATCATAGAATAAGAGCTATTACTCTTATACAAAGGAATGTAATATCATCCTATTTAATTAATATTTAGGACTATAAAAAAGAGCTATTGTAAACACAGTAGCTCTTTTTGGTATCAAGTGGTTGATTAGATAAACTATGCATACTTTTTTTAAAATTGAAACGTTCTTAATTTAATAAAAATTTCAAACACTAAACAGTTTATAAAATATCGATTAAAAACACAAAAACACGATAAAATACAGTTTTAAATCATATTTTGTTATATTTGCCTAACAAAGAACAAACTTAACCCTATGAAAAAGATACTCCTATGTATTGCATTAAGTCTATGTGCAGTACAAACAAAGGCTCAAAACGATATCGACGTATTACTTGCAGCTGGTATTGAAGACGCACAAAGATTTGCAAACGATTACCTCGCGCCTGGTACAAATGGCTTAATGTATAGTATGAATGCCAATTGGTTTAACTCAGGAAAAGTAAAACCTTTAGGTGGATTTGAAATTTCACTAATTGCAAATGCCTCACCTGTGAAAGATGAAGACAAAATGTTTAATCTTAATACGGCGGAATATAATAATGTTCAGTTTGTACAAGGCCCTAGTTCACAAATGGTTGCCTCAGTTTTAGGTGAAAATGATCCTGCGATTTTTGTTGAAATTGAGTATGACGATCCTATTTTTGGTTCACAAACCGTCCAGGTGGAGTTACCTCAGGGAATTGGTAATCAAAGTGCTAATTTAATCCCTACAGGTTTTATTCAAGGTGCTATAGGTTTAGGTGGTGGTGTGGAGTTTAAAGCTCGGTTTGTACCTAAAATAGATACAGAAGATGTAGACCTAAGCATGTATGGTGCAGGGTTACAATTAGAATTTTCGGATTGGTTACCTGCAAGTAAAATATGGCCTGTGGCTGTATCGGGAGTTGTTGCCTATAATCATATTGATGGTACATACGACCTTACCGAATCTTCTGGTATAGATGGAGAAAACCAACGCGTAGAAAATAACACGAACACATGGTTGTTTCAATTGGTTGCTTCAACAAAACTACCAGTCATCAACTTTTATGGTGGTCTAGGTTATATCACAGGAAAATCAGAATCTGATTTACTTGGAGAATATAGAGTAACCAACGGTCCTATTATATCAGAAACGATAACCGATCCATTCTCTGTGTCGAGTGAAGTAGCATCGGTTAGAGGAACTATAGGCGCAAAATTGAAAGTAGGATTCTTTAGACTAAATGCAGAATATCATTTATCTGAATTTGATGCGTTTTCATTAGGAATCAATTTCGGATTTAGATAAGCTTTATTTAAAATATTATTAATTTAGAAGCACAGGAGTAAATCTTGTGCTTTCTTCATTTACAGCAATTTTATTTGTAATTTCGCAATCCTAGAAAACAATATTTTACATCACACAAAAACATAATTAACATGAAAATAACCGTAGTTGGCGCTGGCGCTGTTGGAGCAAGTTGTGCAGAGTATATTGCTATAAAAAACTTTGCTTCAGAAGTTGTAATATTAGATATAAAAGAAGGCTATGCAGAAGGGAAAGCCATGGATTTAATGCAGTGTGCATCCTTAAATGGCTTTGATACAAAAATTACAGGAAGTACAAGTGATTATTCTAAAACTGCAAATAGTGATATTTGTGTAATCACTTCAGGTATACCTCGCAAACCAGGTATGACACGTGAAGAACTTATAGGTATAAATGCGGGTATTGTAAAATCTGTTTCAGCAAGTTTGGTAGAGCATTCACCAAATACAATTCTTATTGTAGTGAGTAATCCGATGGATACTATGACTTATTTAGTCCATAAAACTACAGATTTACCAAAGCATAAAATTATTGGAATGGGAGGAGCATTAGATTCTGCCCGTTTTAAATATAGACTTGCAGAAGCATTAGAAGCCCCGATAAGTGATGTAGACGGTATGGTAATAGGTGGTCATAGTGATAAGGGTATGGTGCCTTTAACTTCACACGCTACCAGAAACAGTATAAAAGTTTCTGAATTTTTATCCGAAGAACGACTTAATCAGGTAAAAGAAGACACTAAGGTGGGTGGAGCAACATTAACTAAATTGTTAGGAACTTCTGCTTGGTATGCGCCAGGTGCTGCTGTAAGCGGCTTGGTTCATGCTATTGCTTGCGACCAAAAGAAGATGTTTCCTTGTTCAACATATTTAGAGGGTGAGTATGGTCTTAATGATCTATGTATTGGAGTTCCTGTAATATTAGGGAAAAACGGGATTGAAAAAATAGTAAACGTGCCATTAAGTGATGCAGAAAAAGCACATATGGCAGAAAGTGCAGAAGGTGTTAAAAAAACTAACGGACTTTTAGAGCTATAAGCAAATTATTGAAAGAATAATTGAAACCTTACTGGCATGCATGTTGGTAAGGTTTTATTTTTTAAACCTATTAATTTAAAAAAATAAACATGAAAAAATTGATACTATTAACCATGGCTCTGGCATTAAATATTAATGCTTTTGCTCAAAAGGAATTTACTGAAGGCAAGATTACCATGACTCAGACAATGACAACAGATAATGCACAGATGCAGGCAATGCTTGAGCAAATGATGGGTGGGAAATCTATGGAAACAATATCTTATGTTAAGGGCAATAAATCGCGAACAGATATTAATAATCCAATGTCTGGGGACATTACAACAATCTCAGATATGGATAAAAAACAAATGCTATTACTAATGGATTCTCCAATGTTGGGAAAAAAATATACGTTGACGAGTTTGAGTAAAGAGGACGAAGAAAAACTAAAAGACAATGTCACCATTGTTGATGGGAAAGAGAGCAAAACGATTTTAGGTTATGATTGCAAACAGCAAATCGTAACTATTGATCAGGACGGTGTAGTCATGAAAATGGAAATGTATACCACGGATAAAATTATTCCTGTAATGTCTCAGCAAACCGCAATGTTAGGCGATAAGTTAAAAGGGTTTCCTATGTATATGGAGATAAAAATGGATCAGCAGGGAATGGCTATGACAATAATCACAGAAGTTACACAGCTATCAGAAGAAAACGTTTCTGAAGGCAAATTCAGTCTGACACCTCCTGAAGGTTATACAAAAATGGAAGGGATGTAATTGATAAGAATCTAATATAAATAAAGACTGTAGCGATACAGTCTTTATCTTTTTTTATATTTGCCGCATGAAGACCAAATTATATTTTGGATTTATTATTGCCATATTTACTCTTTTTGGTGTTTATATAGATGCTTCTCATACGCCTAATCAGCAAATAGTTGTTCACTTCTCTAATGTAGATAAGTCGCCAGAGGAGACTAACAACGCTATTGAGACTATAAGTAATAAACTTCTGAGTATTGGTGTAACCAAGATTCAAATTGGGCAAGTTGTAGATGGTCGTGTTAGAATAACGTACTATAGCACTGCCAAGCTGCAAATTGTAAAAGGGTTATTTTTAGCAAATGAAGGATTTCGTTTTGCTTACCAAAGCAATCCGAATAATTCTGGTAAGGAACCTAAAGGGCAAGATAATAGTGGTTATGAGCTTAATATATCAGAGATTTCAGAAAGTAACACTACGAATTGGGATTTTGAAGGCACTTTAGTTATTGAGCAAACACAAAAAAGTGACCGATTATCTCATCCTAAAACTAAGGTATTTGCAGGTTTTACGCCGTCCAAAACTAAAAATGCTACAATTCAAAATGCAATATCTATTTATGGCCTGATTCATAGGTCAATAGATGCTTACGCTCACAAAATTCCAGAAGTAAGAGCAGGCCCTGCGACATTGGAAATTACATAATCTAAAAATAATTTCCGTAATATTTCAGACTCGCTTTTGTCAATCAAAAAGCACTAAACAATCACATTTTATAATATTAAATTAAATTGTCAAAAATTATAGTAAATTCTATATTTGCGCTCATAATTTTTAGACACTAAACAACTTTAAAATGCAAAATAAAGGTATTATTAAATTATTTGCGATTTTATTTGGATTGGTAAGTATTTACCAACTTTCATTTACCTTCAAAGCAAATCAAATTGAAGAACAAGCAGAGACTTATGCTATTAGTAAGTATGATGAGTCCGTAGAAAACTTTCAGGAAAAAAGGAACATCGCTGAAATCAATTACTTAGATTCTTTAAAAACTACCAAAACAGAAGTCGATGGTGAATTTGAATCAATCACGGTTTATGACCTAGGCTTAACTGAGTATACATATGCTCAAGTTGAAGAAAATGCCATGAATCTGGGTCTTGACCTTAAAGGTGGTATTAACGTAACACTTCAGATTTCGGTTAAGGATATTTTAAAAGGTCTAGCTGGTAACAGCACCGATCCTGTTTTTAATAAGGCTTTAGATGATGCTGAAGAGCTTCAAAAAGACGCACAAGAGTCTTACTTGGAGTCATTCTTTAGAGCATTTGATGCTATTAAAGGAGATACTAATTTGGCATCACCAGATATTTTTGCGAATCGCGAAATGATTGGTACTATAGATATGGATATGTCTGATGATGAGGTGAAGAGTATTCTAAGAACTAAGGTAGATGAATCTATCGTTTCTGCATTCGAGGTATTGCGTAAGCGTATTGATAAATTTGGTGTAACCTCTCCAAATATTCAGAGATTAGGAAACTCTGGTCGTATTTTATTAGAATTACCTGGAGCAAAAGATATTGAGCGTGTAAAAGATCTAGTAACAACAACTGCTCAGTTAGAGTTCTGGGAAACCTACAAAACTGAAGAAGTTGCGCCTTATTTATTACAAGTTAACCAGGCCTTAATTGAGGCGGCAGAATCACAAGATACGACAGACGAACTTGAGGAAGCAGTTGTAGAACAAGACAGCACGTCGAGCACAATTGATGACTTAACTGGGCAAATAGCATCTGACTCTACGGATGTAGCAGAGCAAAATCCATTAGGTATCCAAGGTTTTGGACGTGGTGGACCAGTTATTGGTATTTTCTTGGCTAAGGATAAAGACAAAGTATTAGCAGAATTAAATGCTCCCAAAAACAGAGCACAATTACCTGCCGAAATGCGCTATTTAAAATTTGTATGGGGAATTCAGGAAGATGACTCAGAATTCGTAGAATTGTACGCTATTAAGAATAACAGAGAAGGGCAGCCACAATTAAGCGGTTCTGTAATTACAGATGCTCGCCAGGATTATGACCAGATCAGCAGACCTGCAGTAAGTATGCAAATGAACGCAAAGGGTGCTAAGATTTGGGAAGAGATGACCGAAGTTGCGTATAACACTAGAGGCTTTATTGCCATTGTATTAGATGATATTGTCTATTCTGCGCCAAGTGTAAGTACTGGAGCTATTGCTGGTGGAAATTCACAAATTTCCGGTTCGTTTTCTTTAACAGAAGCGGTCGATTTAGCAAACGTATTAAGAGCAGGTAAATTACCAGCTTCTGCAGAAATTGTACAGGCAGATGAGGTGGGTCCTTCTTTGGGTCAGGAAGCTATTGATAGCGGAATGAAATCATTTCTTATTGCGCTAGTATTTGTTTTATTATGGATGGTGTTTTATTACGGTAAAGCAGGTATTGGAGCCGATATTGCTTTACTATTAAACATCTTATTAATATTTGGTGTATTAGCTAGTTTAGGTGCTGTATTAACCTTGCCTGGAATTGCTGGTATTGTATTAACTATAGGTATTTCGGTAGATGCAAACGTACTTATTTTTGAACGTATTAGAGAAGAATTAGCTAAAGGGAAATCCCAAAAGGAATCTATTAAAGACGGTTTCGCTAATGCACTTTCATCAATTCTAGATGCCAATATAACAACAGGTTTAACGGCATTAATCTTATTTGTTTTCGGTACAGGGCCAATTAAAGGTTTCGCAACAACTTTAATTATTGGTATTTTAACATCGTTATTTACAGCAATATTTATTACTCGTTTAATAATAGACTGGTATGTTAACAGAGGAGGGAAGTTAGACTTTTCTACAGGTATGACTAAAGGCCTATTTAATAATGTAAATATCAATTTCTTAAGAAAGCGCAAAATCGCTTATGTTATTTCTGGAGTATTTTTAGTGGCTAGTATTGGCTCTTTATTTACAACGGGATTAGATCAAGGTATTGACTTTGTTGGAGGAAGAACTTATCAAGTGCGTTTCGAGCAGGCTGTAAGTATAGAAGAAATAAAAGGTGATCTAAATGACGTATTCAATAGTGCAGAAGTTAAAACTATTGGAGCACCAAATCAGTTAAAGATATCTACTAAATATAAGGTTGAAGAAAATTCTACTGAAGCTGATGAAGAGGTACAATCTAAATTATTTGAAGCACTACAAAAGTATTTGCCAGCAGGAATTACTTATGAAGAATTCCTAGATGGTTCTGGCGATGCAAAAATAGGTAAGATGTCTTCTAGTAAAGTGAGTCCAACTATTGCAGATGATATTAAGAAATCATCATTTTGGGCTGTATTAGGATCTTTAGTGGTGGTATTCTTGTATATCTTAATTAGATTTAAGAAGTGGCAATTCTCACTAGGTGCTGTGGCAGCAGTATTTCATGATGTATTAATTGTGTTAGGTATTTTCTCAATAACATGGAAATTTATGCCATTTAGTATGGAAATTGACCAAGCCTTTATTGCGGCAATTTTAACGGTAATTGGTTACTCGTTAAATGATACAGTTGTTGTATTTGACAGGATTAGAGAATACTTAAATGAGCATACCTCTTGGGAATTTGGTAAGACAATTAATTCTTCATTAAATAGTACGCTAAGTAGAACATTAAATACGTCGGTGACTACATTAGTTGTGTTATTAGCCATGTTTACTTTTGGAGCAGACTCATTAAGAGGATTACTATTTGCTTTAATTGTAGGTGTCGTTGTCGGTACATATTCATCGATGTTTATTGCAACACCGTTAATGTATGATACGGCTAAGAAGGGTGATGCAGCTGAGGCATTAAAGAAAAAAGTAAAAGAAGAGGAAGAAGCGTAAGCAATTCACATAGTATCATTCTGAAATTACTTCAGAATGTAAAAATGCCTTTCTGAAAAGAAAGGCATTTTTTATACGGCTTTACCTAACAAAAGATTAATAAGTAGTATAACAATTGGGCTTAAGGTTACAAGGACCGAAATAATGATTCCGATAATAAATAGATTCCGAATTAAAAATTGAATCCTAGTCTCATTAAAATTTCTTAAGATGATTTGAAGCACCCACCCAAGAGAAAATAAAATGTTTGCACCAATAAAGTATAAGAGTATCGAGAGGTAGGTACCGACAATAAGCACTGGTCCTGTAAATACTACAACAAAGCCCTCATTAGGAATAAGCGATATAACAAGTAAAAGAAAAGCTGTTAAACCTATTAAAATGAGGTTATAAGGTATTCTTCTCAATTCCCACCAAAGAATGATACTGTACCATTTTCTCGATGATGTGTCAACCTTAATAATCTTATTAAGCAGGGAAGAAATGGTCATTCCAGTAATTCAAAATCAATTTTATCACCAACCTCTAATTGCCAGGCATCGGAGAGACCCACATTAATTTCTAACACATATTTTGCAGGTGCTGCAGATGGTAAAGATGTTTCATCAAATGGTTTGGCATTTTTTTGAAAACTGATAATAGTTTTCGTTTCATCAAGATAAATTATGTCTAAAGGTATTTTGGTATTCTTCATATAGAAACTTCGCATTTGCGAATCAGGAAATATAAATAACATGCCTTGATTAGTCTCGAGCGTAGTTCTATACATTAAACCGGTTTGAACTTCATAGTCATCATCGGCAATTTCGATATCCAATATTTTAACCGTAGAATCAGTCTCGGCCTTTTTAATGGACAAGACCCCTTCTTTTTTAAATTTTACAATGACCTTGCTATCGCTTTTAGGTGGTGTTTTGTCTTTACAGGCAAAAACAAAGAAAAATACAAAAAGGGCTACTATATATTTTGACATTTCCAGTGGTTGTATTAAGCTAATTCCCTTTTAGGTTTATATATAAACATAAAATAAAGACCTATTATAATAAAGGGTATACTTAACCATTGACCAGTATTCAATGCCCATTCAGCACGCTCATCTACTTGTGCTTCTTTTACAAATTCTACAAAGAATCTAACGGTCCAAAGCATTACTAAAAATAGTCCAAACAAGAATCCTTGTTGTTCAGATTTTTTAGTCTTCCAATAAAAATACATTAAAACTAAAAACACAAAAACGTAGCAAAAGGCTTCATAAAGTTGGGCAGGATGCCTTGGTTCACTTTCTCCCAGTTGCTTAAATACGACTCCAAAATCACTATTGGTATACTTTCCAATAATTTCAGAATTTATAAAGTTTCCTATTCTTACAAATACAGCACCAAGTGCCACTGGCAGTACTACACGATCCAAGATCCATAATACAGTTTTATGTAGTACTTTTTTATTGTACAGATACATGGAAATAATCATGGCAATTGCTGCACCATGACTCGCTAATCCCTGAAAGCCTGTAAATTCAAACCCTCCTTTAAATTTAAAAGGTAAAAAGATGCTAAAAAAGTCCTCTGTAATTAATTCAGGCTGATAAAAAATAACGTGACCCAGTCTGGCGCCAAGCATAATACCCAGTACAGAATAAATAAATAATGAATCTAATGCTTCATCAGATTGGCCTTCATTTCTGTAAATACGTTTTGTGATATAGAAACCCAAAATAAAGGCTACTATCCACATTAAACTATAAAAATGAAGTTTAAAAAAACCTAGATCGATATACTTAATAGGGTCCCAATCAATTTGTAATAAAAACATAGATCATCTATTTATTTGGTAAATATAGTATTTTGATAGTTTAAGAAAATGTGATTAACTTAATATTATTGATCTTTTGGAGGTACTGGGTCAAATCCTTTACCACCCCAAGGATGACAACTAAGAATTCGCTTTATAGCTAGCCACCCTCCTCGTAAAAATCCGTGTGTTTCTAACGCCTCTTTCGCATAATGCGAACACGTGGGTTGATATCTGCATGTTGCAGGTGTAATAGGTGATATAAAAGTTTGATAAAATTTAATTAACAGAAGAAAAGGATATATAAGAACGTCTTTCAAAATTAATTGGTTGTAAAAGTCGTTCCCTCTTTTCCGTCCTGTAACTGAATGCCAGCTTCAAGTAACTCATCTCTAATCTTGTCTGATAAGGCAAAATCTTTATTTACCCTTGCTTCCTTTCTCAGATTAATTAAAATCTCAACAGCTCCAGTTAATTTGTCTATCCCAGAAGCTTCCTTTTTTACATTAACTAAACCCAGAACCTCAAAAACAAATACGCTAATCGTTTCTTTAAGAATTTTTAAATCGTCAGTTGATAGTGTTGCACTGCCGTCTTTAAGCTGATTTATAAATTTAACTGATTCAAAAAGATGCGCTATTAAAATAGGTGTATTAAAATCGTCATTCATGGCTGCATAGCACTTCTGCTTCCATTCTATAACATTAAAGGTAGAGGTGTTATCTGTTTTTAAAGTATCTAAAAGCTCTATGGCATCCATTAAGCGATTAAATCCTTTTTCAGCTGCCTGCAACCCTTCATCAGTGAGGTCTAAAACACTTTTGTAAGAGGCCTGCATCATAAAAAAGCGAATTACGCTTGGGCTATAACCTTTAGACATAATATCGTTTTTGCCAGATAGTAGCTCGGCCGGATTTATATAATTGCCTGTAGATTTGCTCATTCTCGAACCGTTGAGTTCAAGCATATTAGCATGCATCCAGTATTTTACAGGGTCTTGACCTTTCGCTGCCTTGTTCTGTGCAATTTCACACTCGTGATGTGGAAATTTTAAGTCCATACCACCACCATGTATATCAAAAAAATCTCCAAGGTATTTGGTGCTCATAGCTGTACACTCCAGATGCCAGCCAGGAAATCCGTCGCTCCATGGAGATGGCCAGCGCATAATGTGAGATGGTTCGGCTTTTTTCCAAAGTGCAAAATCTTGTGGGTTTATTTTATCACTTTGTCCATCCAAGGTCCTGGTGTTGTGAATAAGATCTTCTAACTTACGTTTACTAAGAATACCGTATTCATTAGACGTATTATATTTATGGACATCAAAATAAACAGAGCCATTCTTAATATAGGCAAAGCCATTATCAATAATATCTTGAATTAGCTCGATCTGTTCAATGATATGGCCGGTTGCTGTTGGCTCAATACTAGGTGGTAAAAAATTAAATGTACGCAATACATTGTGGAAATCGACAGTATAACGTTGCACAATTTCCATAGGCTCAATAGCCTCTAATCTTGCTTTTTTGGTGATCTTGTCTTCACCAACGTCATCATCATTTTCTAAGTGACCAGCGTCAGTAATATTACGAACATAGCGTACTTTATAACCTAGGTGTTTGAAATAGCGAAATATCATATCGAAAGACATGAAAGTCCTCACATTACCTAAGTGTACATTACTGTAAACTGTTGGTCCACAAACATACATGCCAATATGGCCTTTGGTTATAGGTTCAAAAACTTCTTTTTCGCCCGAAAGGGTGTTGTAAATTTTTATGGAATTAGTATCGTATAACGGCATGTTGCAATTTTGAAAAAATAGTTCAACAAAGCTAAAGAACTACCTATGAGAAAACAAACTAAAATTGAGTATCCAGTTGTATGTAATCTAAAAACTCTTTTCGGGTTTCTTTCTCTTTAAACTTTCCACCAAACTCTGAAGTTACAGTGCTACTCTCAATATCTCTAATACCACGTGAATTAACACAAAGGTGTTTAGCGTCTATAACACATGCAACGTCATCTGTATCTAATACATTTTGAAGTTCTTTTACAATTTGTATAGTAAGGCGCTCCTGCACTTGAGGTCGCTTTGCAAAATAATCGACAATTCTATTAATTTTAGAAAGGCCTACTACATTGCCATTAGAAATGTATGCAACATGAGCACGTCCAACAATTGGTAATAAGTGATGTTCACAAGTAGAATACACTGTAATGTTTTTCTCTACTAACATTTCCTCATATCTATACTTATTTTCAAAAGTAGAGGCATCGGGTTTTTTGTTAGGATCTAACCCACCAAAAATTTCGTTTACAAACATTTTAGCTACCCTATTAGGTGTGCCTTTTAAGCTATCGTCCTTTAGGTCCAGTCCTAAAGTCTCTAAAATGTGCTTAACATCTTCTTTAATACTATCTATTTTTTCCTTATTCGATAATTCAAAAGCATCAGCTCTCAAAGGGGTTTCAGAAGAGGAGCCAATATGGTCATCACCTAAAGCGTCAATATTGTTAAAATCACCGTCAATTTTCATTTCAAAAAAATTATTCTCTTAATATTTGCAGACCGCAAAGATAAGCAATAAAAATAGGATGTATAGGGTAGGAAATTTATTATTGTAACTGTTATATAAATATAAACCGTTGAAATACAATTTATGGTTGACCAACTAACTTTTATTTCCCTAGAATTTTCTTAATTTTCAAAATTCAATAAAACGCAAATAAAATGAAACTCAAACTATCTTTATTACTACCTATCTTAATTGTTTGTTTTTTAGCTAATAGTCAGCAAAAAAATAACATTTCAATTAACTATCCTCAAAATGTTGAAGCAGCATTAAGTAGTAAAGAGAAGGCGATGATCGAGGAGGTTTATAAAACGGAATCAAAAGCCTTGGTGTTTGATAATCCAAAATACCTTAAAGAACTTAAACATTTAATGAGAAACAGAATATTGATTTATAAGGAGGATAATGCAAAATTTCAAAAGCAAACCAAATTATTGTCAGAAGTACCGCTTTTTAATGACTATAATAAAGATCTAAAACGCGATATAAATTTTAATAGTTCTGAGTTTAATCCGCTGAAGTATAAATTAGACTTTTTTGCAAATGGCACCTATGTCTACAGAATAGATAATACCAATTATTTTATTCAAATTACCTCGCAGCATAGATCTACAAAATAAATTTAACTGACAAATTCAGTATAATGAAACATATATTACTCCTATTTACCTTATTACTTACTTCTTTTACTTTTGCCCAAGATATATCTATGCAAACAGGAACATTCAATCGCTGTGCTCCAGATAGGTTTTTTGATTCAGGGGGCGAATTTGGGCCTTATGGGAACAATGAAAGTTTTGTGACGACAATATGTGCGAGTACCTCAGGTGATTTTGTACAGTTAGATTTTACGTCCTTTAGTACGCAATTAAATCAGGATATTATGACCATTTATGATGGTGATGATACAACAGCAGCTGTTTTAGGCACCTATTCTGGTGCAACCAGTCCAGGCGTTATTGCAGCATCGGCAGGGAATGCCTCAGGATGTTTAACCATAGAATTTGTTTCAAATGCTAGTGGTAATACCGTAGGCTGGGAAGCAAACATAGAATGTTTTACGCCATGCCAAACTATTACAGCCTCAATCGATAGTACCGATCCGGCAGCAGTATCTGGTGTTATAGAAGTAGACCCTGGCGAGCAAATTTCTTTTGAGGGAAGCGCAACTTTTTCTTCAGACGGAACAGGTGCTACCTATACTTGGGATTTTGGAAATGGCGATACACTTACTGGGGAATCCGTGAATTATGCTTACCCTAATCCAGGGACTTATACAGTGTCTTTAATAGTAACAGATACTAATCCACTAGGATGTAGTGGTACAGATAATTCTATCGTAGTTGATGTATTGGATAATGACATGTGTGGTGGTTCTTTACCAATTTGTTCTGGAATAAGTAATGTACCATCTCCGGTAGGGTCAGGCTCTGCAGAAAGTGGTATAGATTATGGTTGTTTAGGCAGTGAACCAAATCCAAGATGGTATTTTTTACAAACTGGCGATACTGCAGGTAATTTGAGCTTTACATTAACACAAAATACAGGTCAAAATCAAACAGGTTCTGGCCTGGATGTAGATTTCATTGTTTGGGGGCCGTTCTCCCAACCCGAATGTGGTGCAGATGATTTAAATTCATCCACTCAAGTAGATTGTAGTTATTCTGCTGCAGCGACCGAGCAAATAGATATACCTAATGCACCGGCAAATTCGTTTTATGTTTTATTGATAACTAATTTTAGTGGTAATGCGGGATATATTAATTTAGAATTAAATCCGTCTTCAACAGCCACTACAAATTGTGATATTATTTGTCAGGTAAATTTGGGTGATGATCAGGAACTATGTAATGGCGAAAGCTACTTAATCGATCCAGATTTTAACGGTACATTTAATACATTTGAATGGCAGTTAGATGGTGTGACTATACCAGGTGAAACTAATTCTACACTATCTGCATCGCAGTCTGGTACATATACATTGATAGCTGATGGTTTTGATGCTGTTTTTGGAGATCCATGTACGGCGGAAGATGACATTGTTATTACCATAGCCGATGCATTTACGCTTAACGATATAGCTATTGCTGAATGTAGTCAAACGACAACTGCAGATTTTAATTTAGACGCAGAAATTCCTAATATACTTAGCCCTTTAGATTCTTCAGATTATACAGTTTCATTTCATAATACGCAAGCAGATGCTGATACTGATACTGGGGCAATCGCAAATACCAATCTATATAATGGTGCAGATGGCGAAATTGTGTATGTAAGAGCCGAGTCTAATGGTACCAATTGTTTTGCTACTAGTAGTATTGTACTTAGCTTTTCCCCTCAACCAGAATCTAATGCTGTATTAGATTTAAGTGTATGCGACGATGCGAGTAATGACGGTTTTTCGGAGTTTGATTTAAGTGTTCAGACTTTAGCTATATTGGGCACACAAGACCCTCTAGACTTTGAGGTGAGCTATCATGCGAGTTTTGCAGATGCCGATGGAGACACAGGCGCATTACCGTTGAGTTATACCAATACGGTTAACCCGCAAGAGAT